>CANQRD010000033.1 GCA_947626185.1 uncultured Flavobacterium sp. | reverse complement strand
GCATAATTTTTTAAAGTGTATATAAATAAGGTCCATACAATCGCACCTCGTTAGTTTTCATTTAAGATTGAAAAAAAACAAAATTATTATACCTAAAATTACAAATTTTATCTGACAGCCATTACTAAACCGGTTGATAATATTACTTTTGATAGTATCAAATCATGCTATATAATAATTTTACAATTTATCCAATTGCTTTCTATCAGTGAAATTTTGTGTAATATTTTTAAATTCAGTTGGTGTCATACCTGTTACTTTCTTAAATTGAGTACTTAAATGGGCAACACTACTGTAGTTTAATTGATAGGAAATTTCTTTTAAACTCGATTCGTTGTAGATCAACAATTCTTTTACTTTTTCTATTTTTAAGGTTATAAAATAAGTCTCGATAGTTGTAGATTCTATTTGGGAAAATAATTGACTTAGCTGATGATAATCAACTAATAATTCTTGAGATAAATAAACCGACAATGGAACGTCCAATACTAATGGTTGACTTTGCAAAAGTGCTATTAAACTTGTTTTCACTCTCGTTATTAGCATTTGCTCTTTATCATTTAACCATTCGAAACCCACATTTTCTAATTCATTTTTTAATTTTTCTACTTGCTGATTCGTCAAGTTTTCTTCAAATTCAACAACCCCTAAATGAATAGATTTAACAGGTATATTTTGTTTTTTTATTATTTGATCAACCACAAAAATACATCGTTGACATACCATATTTTTTAAAAATATTTTCAAGCTAAATTTTATCTATTAAAATGAAACCTTCCAGCAGTTTTGTAGCTAAAAAAGGATTAAACTGTATAAACAAATTTAATCCTTTTGGTAAATTTACAATTCTATTTCGTATAACTTCATTTTATTATACAATGTTTTTCTATCAATACCTAGCAATTGGGCAGCTTTGGTTTTATTAAATTTCACCTTTTCTAATGCCGTTCTTATTGCATGTTCTTCTGTTTTAGACGAAAATAATTTTAAATCCTGAAGATTGGTTTCGGGAGCATCATTTGCTGGATCTGCTTTTGGAATAAACATCTCTTGTGGCAAAACCTCTTTCTCAATAAAATCACCTTTAGTAAGAAGAACAGATCGTTTAATAATATTTTTCATTTCTCTAAGGTTTCCAGGCCAATCATAAGTTAAAAAAATACGTTCAACCTCTGGAGAAAAGCCTTTTACTTCCTTCTCTAATTCTTTATTAGAGTTTTTAAGAAAATGATTTGCAAACATTACTACATCGCTACCTCTGTCTGTAAGTCTTGGTGCTACAATACCAAATTCATTTAGTCTATGATATAAATCTTCTCTAAACTCTCCTTCCTTTACCGCCTTTAATAAATCTTCATTTGTTGCAGCAATTACTCGGATATCAACATCCATTTCAGTGCTACTTCCTACTGGTTTTACTTTTCGTTCTTGCAGAGCACGAAGTAATTGTATTTGCACTTCATAGGATAAATTTCCTACTTCATCCAAGAATATCGTACCTCCATTTGCAGCTTCAAAATGGCCTATTTTATCAGCCACTGCACCTGTAAAAGATCCTTTTATATGACCAAAAAACTCACTTGAAGCTAATTCTTTTGGAATTGCACCACAATCTACCGCTATATAAGGTTTTGTACTTCTTTTACTCAATGAATGAATAGAATGGGCTATATTTTCTTTTCCTGTTCCACTATCACCGATAATTAAAACAGACATATTTGTTGGAGCTACCAACTCAATATATTCTTGCAATTGAAGAGATACTTTGCTTTCTCCTTTTACATAATCTAAATCTTCTGTTTCTGAAGTTTGATTTGAAGTCGAAGAAGATTTTGATTTACTAGACTTATAAGTATAATCTGTTGTTTTATTCTTTTTATCCAGTGCTTGTTTTATTGTCAAAACTAACTCATCTGGATTAATAGGCTTAGATACATAATCAAAAGCACCTAATTTCATGGCATTTACAGCTGTTTTAATTTCTGTATACCCTGTCATTAAAATAACTTGAGAAGAAAAACTCTTAGATTTAATATATTTTAAAAGCTCTATTCCATCGCTATCTGGTAATCGAACGTCTGTAAGAACAATATCGAAGTAATTGTTGTCTATTGCTTGTTTTGCATCTTGAGAATTAAAAACGTTATCAACTTCAAATCCTTTTTTAGTTAAGAAGGTTTTTAACATTTCACAAAATGGAACATCATCGTCTATTACAAGTACCTTTTGGTTCATATCTACTGGGTCTATTTTTTGTGCTAAAAACAAATTTAATATATTTCTAACTTAGAAACCAACCTCGTAGTAAAACTTTAACCTCTTAAAATAGTAAAAGGGAGCCTAAGCCCCCTAATTACCGAAGATTTCTCTTCTTCACCTTACTAACGATCTTTATATTACCTTAAGATAATATTAATTCTTAAACAAACACTTAATTTTCTTTTTCCTAACAATTTAATTCAAATGATCGTGTATAAATTTAATCACTCACATTATGTCTTATTGAAAAAACTATGCCAAACATTTTTTTCTCAGTCAACATTTAGTAAACAACTGATAATCAACATTTAAAATTCAAATAAATTAATTACACAATTATTTCAAAGTAATTTACCACCTCTACAAACTGTGTATATATTCCTCAAAAGCTAGAAAGGATACCCAATTGCTAGGTTAAACATCAAATTATCTTTTCTCCATTGTTTGCTACCAAAATCAATGTCTTTTATTACCCAACGCTCATTTTCTGGTCTGTACGGAATTCGCAAAGGAAATGCAAAATCAAAACGAAGGACAAGAAATGTTATATCAAAACGCAATCCAAATCCGGCTCCTAAAGCAATCTCTTTGTAAAAATCTTTAGAGAAAGTACCACCTGGTCTATCGGATACCGTATTTAAATTCCAAACATTTCCTCCATCAATAAACAAGGCTCCATTAACAATGCCATATATTTTTTTTCTGTATTCTAAATTAAATTCCAACAAAATATCTCCAGTTTGATCAGGGATGAATTTTGAATCAATAGTGGTTGGATCAAAGCTTCCTGGACCGAGTGTTCTTGCCCTAAATGCTCTAATACTATTTGAACCTCCAACAAAAAATTGTTTTGAATAAGGCAAGTTTGTTGAATTTCCATAGGAATATCCTATCCCTGCATGAATTCGACTAACAAGCTGAGAGGTTTTACTTAATTTTCTATAGTGCCTAATATCGTGTTCTGTTCGAATATATTGACTAAAAGGTACTCCTAAAATATCTTTTTCATTTCCCTTTTCAGAGTCGGCTTTCATCAATAATCCGACAATGTTTCCTGAAAGATCTAAACCTCCTCTATAATAATACGTGTTTTTTTTTCTTTGTTGAGCAATATTGGAATAAGTAAAATAATAAGTAGGACCAAAAATCAATTGCTTATCTAAAATTCTTTCCATTGAAGGATTTCCTTTTGCCGTTTCTTTATATAGCTCCGTTACATTTTGTGGAATAACATAATTAATGTCCATTACGTCTAATTGATGTTCTTTTGTGCTGCTTTCCTTCCACACATATCCCCAAGATGCCTTAAATGATTGTAGTGAATATAATTGTGTTCTATACAAATATTCTCCACCTAAAACAGCTCTAGTTCTTGGCACAAAACCCGTAGATGAATGAAAGTTCCACGGAGTTATTAAACGAGGAAAAGTAAGTGTTCCTTCTAAACCTGCTTTGTAAACGTCGTATCCATTTCCTTTTGACGACAGCTGAAAATCGGCTCCACCATAAGCAGAAATTGACAACAACTCGGCTCCTCTAAATATATTTTTATGACTCCAATTTAAATTTAATTCCACTCCGTTATAGCTAGCTGAATTCGTTTTACCCAATAACTCTAAACGAATACTTTTAGGCTTTTCTGGCGTTAAATAATAGTAAACGTCTAAAACATTGTTAAGTGAGTCTTTTATTTCGAAATTGTTTTTTACATATTTAAAAACACCAAGATTTACTAAACGATTTAATGATAAATTATGCGCTGTTCTACTGTATAAATCTCCTTTTTTAAAGTAAATAGCTCGATCGAAAATAAACGGCTTAAATTTATTTTTCGGATCTATAATATCTAAATCTTTATAAGGTTTAATTTCTGAATTGTTTTCCGATGAAGTAGGGTTTAATAATGAATAATCAGAATACACATATATATTTCCTATTGTAAAAGGTTTTTCTGCCAAAGCAGGTGTATCTTCTTTTACCTTTACAAATAAATCTACTTGATGTTTACCCACGGTACTATCTACCTGAACAATTAAATTATTTGGACTGAAAAAATAGTATCCTTTATTTTTAGCATAAGCGTCAAGTCGTTCTCTTTCTTCTTTAATTTTTTCTAAACTATAAGGTTTTCCTTTTTTTAATTCTGACCATCTTGTACCAGCATCGTGAATAAGTTGTTGAATAGGTGTAGAATCATTTACAAATGTTACATTTTTTATTGTGTATTGATTACCTGGTCTAACCGTATAGTTAACCTCCATCTTTTTTTCACCTATTTCCTTTTCTTCAAAAGTAACTTCTGCATTAAAAAAACCGACATTTTCAACCCTATTCGTCAAAATAGATTGGTTATTAAACATATCATTTTGATTAAATAATACAGGTGGCTCTCCTAATTTAGTACGCATCCATCTTCTAAACTTACCAGTTTTATCGGGATTACCACCAAAATTGTAAAAGAATAATTTATAACGAAATCCGAAAAGTGTTGAATTAGGAATTGGACGCAACAACTCTTCTAACGACTCTCGCATTTCTTTTTTATGTGCATTTGATAAACTATCGCCTATAATTTTTATACTTGCTCCAGTATAAAGAATTTCACCGTCTTTTAAATATTTTGTAGAACTACAGGAACTTAACAGTAATACAATAATACAGACAATACTTATCCACTGTAAATTATTCCTTTTTGCGATCTGCTTCATTTTTCAACTGCTTTTTTAATTCTTTTTTATCCTTTGACTGTTCGAATAATTCTTTAAATTTTTCATAACTCATGGTAATCACAAATCCAACTCCTGTTTCTACCACCTGTCCTTGTAAAGCCACATCATAAGTATTCTTTCTGTATACTCTTAAAATGTATCTCCCATCTCTTGTCAATGCATATTCCATTTCAATATCACCAGCAATATTGGCAGCTTGTTCATTTTCTCGTCTATTTCCTTCCACTTCAAAACTACTACCTACCGTAACTTTTAAACGATCTGAAAATAGATTTTTGGAAACCGCCACGTTTAAGTCTGTTCGATTGGATTTTGTACCTGTAGAAAAATCTTCTGACGATTCTAAGTTAAAATTCAAATCAACCCCTTTAATCAAATTACCTGCAAAGTTATTTAATTGATCGGACAATAATCTGTTCACACTTTGACGAGCCATTGTACCTGCACTTATTCCTACTCCGCTATCAAAGGGACTTTCGCCAATAAAACTATTGAACAACAACAAAGCAAATACTTGCTTATTTAACTCTGTTTCGTTGGCTCTTAATTGCTCCAACTTTGTTTTTACATTGGTAATAACATCACCAGAAGCACTAGAAGCTCCTTCTTTCAACACAATATCAAAACTAATTTCTGGCTTCAGCACTTCTCCGTTCATCATTAATAAAGTTTGAAAAGGAAGTTGTTGTTTGTACATGTTTTGCTGAGTTGGTGATAAGGAAGCTATTTGATTTTGCATTAAATCGAATGGCGAAACTTTAGTTTCATAAATAGCAGTAAGATTTAAAATAGCATCAGTTGGTTCACCTACAAAAAGAATAGAACTTCCTTCTTGTACCAAAAATTTACGTTTGATGAAATTAAATGACAAATCGTACGAACCTTCAGAAAATTCATATCTACCAGTTAAAGTAATCTTTCCAGACTGATCAATTCCTGCAACAATATCTCCTTCTCCACTTATTTGTACTTTATCGCCACTTTGTTGATCCATTATCATCGAAAAAATGGCATTTTTATCAACTAATATAGCAACTGACACATCTAATCCTTTAAATTTAGAATTGTTAAAATCATCGTTGTATTTTCGAAGTGCTGCTTCTCTTAAACTTTCTTGATCAATAAACTCAACAATTCCTTCTCTATCTGCTATAGACGGATCTTCTTGTGGCATAACAATAGTAAAATTAGTCTTATCACTTACCCTAATCTGACCTGTTACTTTCGGAGTTTCCATATTACCACGTAGTTGTATATTGGAATCAAACACCAATGTTCCGTAATATAAATCATTATTTTTTGCAGTTGAACTAATTGCTTTAAAATCAACTGCTTTTATATCAATATTAAATTTATAATCTATATAATTTTTAGTGATTAACTGACCGTCGATTAATAATATATTACCATCAACATCAATAATTCTAAATTTATCAAATTCAATACCTTTATTAGTAAAAGATATTTTATCATTGATTTCTTTAAAATCTGCATTAATTGGATTTACATGCAAACTGATATCATTAAAGAGAATCTCTCCCAAAATCTTAGGATCGGTAAACTTTCCATCGAGCGTGATATTTCCAGAAATATATCCTTGCGAATTACTCAAATTCCCCATTGAAAAGCCCTCTAAAGCTTTTAAGCGCAATTCTTCAATAGCTAATTTCAAATCCATTTCTTGTAGATCCATATCGGCAGATCCGTTTAAACTGATCTTATTTTGACTACCTTGTAAAACTACATTTGCAAGATATTTACTAGTTGTTTCGTTTTTCACATCAACCGATAAATTACCTAATATGATTTCAAAAACACCTAAATCACTTATAGTCAAATCGGAAATAAAACGCAAATCTGTAGCTATATTTTGTAGATAAACATTTCCGTTGATGTAACCTTGCGCTATAAGTTTATCTTTTTTGACCATTTTTGTAATTGTAGCGATACTAAAATCTTTCAAATCGATCGATAGCGGACTATTTGTTGTTTCTTTATCAGACTGTATTTTAATACTACTTTCCCCCTGACTCAAAACAAAATCTGACACATAAATACCTTCTTCACTTACAACAATTCTATTGTTTTTATCTACATTCCATTTATTATAATCCAACATAAAATCAAGTTCTTTAATTCTTACTTTATGTTGTTTTAAACTAGCAAACACCTCTGCGCCAATTAAATACTGTAGTTTCTTGTTTTCATCTAAAAGTTTTAGATTAAAATCAATCCTATTATTTTGTGCAAAACCATCTATTTGTAAGTTATTAATACCGAATGAAGCATTTGAAATACCATTAATCTTTAAGTAATAAGATAGTTTTTTATCTTGAGAAGTTGAAAAATCTACCGTTATAGAATCTACCAATACTTCTCCATAAGCTAAAGCAGGAATCAAACCTTTAAAACTTAAATAATCTTCACTTTGCTTATAAGCTCCAACAAATTCAATTGGTTGAATTTCTTCTAAATTAGGCAATACTCTTTGGTAAATAGGATCGTTTTTAATGTTTATTTTATACGTAAAAGACTGTGGAGCTATACTTTCTTGTACATCTTCTTTTTGGATATTTTTCTTTGATTTTAACTCTTCCACTACTACTTCAGCAGTATAATATTTTTTTAACGTTGACAAGATAGCATCACCTAAATGAGTAAGTAAATAATTACCTTTCATTTCAAAATCTAAAACCTGAGAGTTAAAAGTCATCTTACGATAATCAGCCTCTGCAGTTGCTTCAAATTTTATTGGATTAATAGCAAATAATCCTGCTGTTGTACCAATTAAAAAATCTTTTGCCGTAACAGTACCTTGCAGGTTGTTTGGAAAAATATTAGGCATATTTATTTCTAGAATTCCCTGAATAAAAGCTTCCTCTTGTTTTAATTTCAAATTTTGGAAGTCAATATTTTTTAAATTAGCTAATAAATTTAAACTTAGTTGCTCTTTTGTCCAAACTCCATTAGCTTTTACATCGTACAATAAATTCGGATCTAAATTATCGGTATAAAAATTATAAACTCCTTTATCAATACTTCCTTCTAGTCCAATATCTTTATAAGTATAGCCATTGTAAGTTGCTTTTTGCAATTTTAACGAAGTACTTGCAACTACCGTTTCTGGCAACAAACCTACTCCATCAACTTTTCCTGAAAACGTAATAGCCCCGATAGAGTCATTTTTAATAATTCTACCAACATCTAAGTTCTCAACAGCAATGGTCAATTTGTATTTCTCTTTATTTTTAACTCGTTGATTAAAACTACCATCTAGCGTTATATTTCCTGAACTTGACCTTAGTTTTAGATTGGTTGTAACATCTTTAGCTGTTCCTTTTACATTTCCGTTAAAAGAAAGCAATGCAGGTATTTCTATATCCTTTGGCAACAAACTTGGAGGACAAAGCTTTTTAATATCTTTTGCGGTAGTTTGAAAATCTTTTACAGCAACATCAACAAACATTTTTTTGATATCTGGTACGCCTTTTATTTTTCCTTCTACATTAATAAAACTTGATCCAAAAATATTTAAGTAAAATTTTTCTATCGTCAGATCACTTACGAGCCCTTTTATATTCCAAGCTAATTCTACCTTTTCATTTTGCAATCCATTTAATCCATTCGTTTTCAAAACATCTGGCATTAATAAATACAAATCTTTAAAACCAAAATAAGAATTAGAAATAAATAAGTCTATCGACATTTTATCTAACTCTTTTTGAAGAGTATTAATGTCTTGATAATTTAAAACTACAGAACTTTTAAACTTCGTATTTGGTGTTTCTAAATATAAGTTTTTTAGAAAAGACGATTGTTCACCATACTGAAAATAGGATCTAGCTTGGTTTAATACAAAACCACTTTTTTCAGCAAATGAAAAGTGTTGCAAATTTCCAGTTACACTTGATGATGTATATTGAAAATCTTTTAATTGCAATGCAAAATCATAAATATTGATGTGGTTTGGATCGATACCTTGCTTTACAGTTACAAAGTTATTATCGTTATATATTGCGTTTAATTGCTTAATATTTAAATCTCGAATCCCCAAATTCCAACTCCTCGTACTTGAATCCGAAACTTCAACATCCCTTTCTGCTTCTTTGTTATTCGCTGAAACACCAACTTTTGGGCGTTTTAAAAAAGTAACTTCTGTTTGAACATTATTTAGAAATAAATCTTGGATATCGATATTTTGATTAATCAAATCTAGTTGATTAAACGATAGTTTAAAATCCTCTAAATTTAAAGCTGCATGAATAAAGTCTTCTACACTTTCGTAATTAAGTTTAGTGCGCTTCATTTCAATCATTCCCAAGCGGATATCTGGCATTGAAGAAGAAGCCTCTTCCTTCTGTTCTTTTGCTTCATTTTTTTGCTGATAGGCTGCTGGATGTTTAGAATAAATCACTTCTAATCCGTCTGTTGCCAATTTTGGTAACGAAAAACGCATTTTATCTAAATCAAAATCTTGAAAGCGAGTAACAAATTGTTTTAGTTTAAAATCTAAATGATGTCCTTCATAATCATCATCAACCTTTAAAGCAATGCTACTCAAATCGATTTGCCTAACAGAAATTGTCATAGGGGTGGTATCTTCCTTAGGGTCGTTCTCAGTTGCAAAAGCGTCAATTATATAATCAAAATTAAAACGCTTTTTATCGTCGCGCTTAATATTGGCTTTTAAACCTTCCAAATCAATATTACTTACGTTTACTTCATTAAACAATAAGCGAAAAAGACTAATATCAACACCTAATCGATCAACAGCTATCAAAGTGTCTTTTTCTTGCGATTCTAAATAAAATCCTTTAACAACAATTTCTTTAGGAAAAGAAATCGATATACGCTCCATTTTTACAGTAGTACCAATTTTATTTTCTACAAATGTTATGGTTTCTGTTTTTATCTTTTGTTGTATAAATGGAATTTGAATAAGTACAATTAATAAAATAAGTAGTGTAAGAATTGAAAAAACAATCCAACCAATAATTTTTATTATTTTAAATATCGATTTCTTCAAAGCAATGGTTTTTTACAAAAATAACAATTTAAGATACATTTATTAATATAAAAAGCCAATATTTAAACAATAAAACAACCTTTTTTACAGAATAACAACTAACTATAAACACTTATTAATCATAGAATTAATTAAAATCATTTTTTTCTATTCCATAATTTATGGGTTATTTCCTTTTTCTTAATAAAAATACAGTTTAAAACAGCTTTGTATCTAATCGGAATAAGACAGCTCGTTGATATAAAACTTATTAATCAACACTTTTTTGTTATAAAATTTTCAGGTTTTGTGTTAGAATAGAAAAGAAAAAGACTAGTGAAATAGCCAGTCATTGTTGTAATATTGTCATAAGATTAATAAACGATATTTTAATAAAAAAATCTGACATCAAAAACTAGTCCTATCCAATTCATCGAGTATATTTTCCCCTAATAAGTAAATAAAACAGCTCTTAATATTTTATTCAAAAAATAAGCCTTTTGTATAATACAAAAGGCTTATTTCATTTACAATAACTTAAATTCCAGCTATAACTCTTAATTCTTCCATCATACGTGCAGCTAAACCATCTGCTTCTTCTTGTGTATGTGCTTCTGTGTAAATACGAATAATTGGCTCAGTGTTTGACTTTCTTAAATGCACCCAACTTTCTGGAAAATCAATTTTAACTCCATCAATTGTTGAAACTTCCTGATTTTTATAATTTTCTGCAATTAATTCTAAAATCATATCAACATTTAATTTTGGCGTTAATTCAATTTTATTTTTACTCATAAAATATTGAGGAAAACTTGCTCGTAGTTCTGCAACCGTTTTTGTTTGATGGGCTAAGCTTGTTAGGAATAAAGCTACTCCAACTAAAGCATCTCTTCCATAATGAATCTCAGGATAAATAATTCCTCCATTACCTTCACCTCCAATAATTGCATTTGTAGCTTTCATCAATTCTACAACATTTACCTCGCCTACTGCAGCTGCTTGATAACTTCCTCCTCTATTTTGAGTTACATCTCTCAAAGCACGTGAAGATGATAAATTAGAAACTGTATTACCTGGCGTTTTACTTAAAACATAATCTGCAACAGCTACTAAGGTATATTCCTCTCCAAACATTTCGCCGTCGTTAGAAATAAATGCTAAACGATCAACATCTGGATCTACTACAATACCAAAATCAGCCTTTTCCTTTTTTACCAATTCACAAATATCTTGTAAATGCTCTTTTAAAGGCTCTGGATTATGCGGAAAATGACCATTTGGCTCACAGTACAATTCAATTACTTCAACACCCAAACGCTTTAATAATGCAGGAATAATTATTCCTCCAGACGAATTCACACCGTCTACAACAACTTTAAATTTTTTACTTTTTATTGCTTCAACATCAACTAGTTTTAATTTTAAAACTTCGTCAATATGAATATTCATATAATCATTTCGCTCTGTTATATTTCCTAAGTGATCAACATCGGCAAAAACAAAAGCATCTTTATCAGCAATAGCTAAAATTTCTTCTCCTTCTGTTCCATTCAAAAACTCACCTTTACTATTTAATAATTTTAGCGCATTCCATTGTTTTGGATTGTGAGAAGCCGTAAGAATAATACCGCCATCTGCCTTTTCCATCGGTACTGCAACTTCTACTGTTGGAGTGGTTGACAATCCTAAATCTATAACATCTATTCCTAAACCAACTAAAGTGTTTACAACCAAATTGTGAATCATTGGTCCAGATATACGAGCATCTCTTCCAATAACTACTGTAAGGTTTTCTTTTCCTGTTTTCTTTTTCAAAAAAGTTCCATAGGCAGAAGCAAATTTTACTGCATCTATTGGTGTTAAATTATATCCTACTTTACCACCTATTGTTCCTCGGATTCCCGAAATAGATTTTATTAATGTCATCTTTTAAATTTTTTCTTAATATTACAAATATAAACATTTCAATCTCCCATTCTTTTAATTCTTTAAGGAAAATACTATTTTTGAAATAAACACAATATGAATTTCTTAGCACATGTATTTTTATCGGGAAAAGAAAAACAAATTTCGATAGGGAATTTTATAGCTGACAGTGTAACGGGTAAGAAATATTTAGATTATCCTGAAAAAATACAACAAGGAATATTATTACACAGATCAATAGATACGTTTACTGATAATCATTTTATGTGGAGAAAAAGTAAAAAAGTATTAGTGCCGGAATACAATCATTATTCTGGAGTAATTATTGACATGTATTATGATCATTTCTTAGCCAAAAACTGGAAAAACTATTCGAAAGAACCATTAACTATTTTTACTGATAATTTTTATGCTTTACTAAATAATAACTTTACTATCTTACCTACTAAAATTCAAAACTTTTTACCAATAATGATTGAGGAAAATTGGTTTAAATGTTATGAAACAACAGAAGGTTTGGAATTTATTTTATCGCAAATGGATAAACGAACAAATGGAAAATCAAAAATGAAGAATGCCATAGATCAATTGAACGAACACTATTTTTTATTTGAAAATGACTTCACTATCTTCTTTGAAGATTTACAGATGTTTACTCAGAAAGAAAAAACTATTTTACTTTCTAATTCTCTCGATAAATAGCTATTTTCTGATAAAGTACTAATTATTTGAGCTATTTTTGTAGTATGAAAATCCAAATAAAGCATTTTTTTTTACGTTATTTAAAGAAAACTTTTCGCTATGCGGAAGGAATTGTATTTTTTTTTAAGACTATTCTAAACGATAGACAATTTTTTTATCTATCATGTGTATTAGTTGGAACATCTAGCGCCATTGCCGTTTCTGTTTTAAAATACTTCGCCCATTCAGTTTTAAAACTTGCAACATATATAGATAATATCTCTCATTTACCTTACACAAACAGTTTACTACCTATTTTAGGTATTCTACTGACCGTATTTGTTGTTAGGAAGTTTTTAGACGGTAGTATAGAAAAGGGTACTTATCAAATTATGATTGCTGTTGCTAAAAACTCTGGAATCATGAATAAAAAACAAATGTATTCTCAAATTGTTACAAGTTCATTAACTGTTGGTATGGGGGGATCATTAGGCTTAGAATCACCAATTGCTATTACTGGGGCAGCGTTTGGTTCAAATTATGCTCAAAATTACAAATTAGGCTATAAAGACAGGGTATTACTTTTGGGATGCGGTGTTGCAGCAGGAATTTCTGCAGCATTTAATGCACCCATTGCAGGAGTTTTGTTTGCTGTTGAAATTGTTTTAACAGATGTTACAGCCTCTGCTTTCATTCCAATTATGATTTCGTCTGCTACGGGAACAATTGTAACTGATTTAATTATAAAAGAAGACATTTTATTATCTTTCAAAAAACAATTAACTTTTGACACAGGCAATACTTTTCTATATGTTATTTTAGGAATCATTGCTGGTTTTTTTTGTGTTTATCACGCTAGAATGTTCAGATATATAGAAGGCTATATTTCTAAATACACTAACCATATTTATAAAAAAGCATTAATAGGAGCTTCTTTACTAGCTATATTAATGTTTTTATTTCCAACTTTATTTGGAGAAGGATATGCAAGTATCAAAATATTAGCAGGAGAAAATCCCAAAGATATACTAAACAACACCCTATTAAGCGAGTTTTCTAACAACGAATGGATATTATTACTTTTTGTTGCTGGAGCAGCGTTTGTAAAAAGTATTGCAGCAGGATTAACAATTGGAAGTGGTGGAAATGGAGGAAGTTTTGCTCCTTCACTTTTTGCTGGCTCTTATTTAGGTTTTTCAATTGCCAAATTCTTAACTCTTATTGGAATTAAAGAAATTCCTATTCACAATTTTACTGTAGTAGGCATGGCTGGTTTAATAAGTGGATTGTTTCATGCTCCACTTACAGCTATATTTCTTATTGCAGAAATAACTGGAGGATATGGTCTAATGGTACCTTTATTAATTGTTTCATCAATAAGCTTTGCAATTTCTAAGAAAATGGAAAAATACTCTATGGATATTAAATCTATTGCAAATACAGGAATGGTTTTTACTTCCGATAAAGACAGTAATATATTATCTACTATTAATGCAAAAAGTTTTATTAAAAACAATATAGAAATACTCTACAATAGTAATCAAACACAAGATGTCGTTGCTATTTTTACACAAACCAAACAAGAGTTCATCCCAATTATTGACGATACATATTTTTTAATTGGTGTGGTTAATTTAAACAATGTAAGGCCTATAGTTTTTAATAGTTTTCAGACTAAATATACACCTTTAAAAGATCTTTTAGAGACTCCTCTTAGTGTATCTATCAATTCAAATACAAGAGATATACTAGCTATCCTGGATAAAACCCAATCAGACTACATTTTAGTAACTAACCAAGAAAAGTATGCAGGTTATATTTTAAAAACAGATATTCTTGAGGCATACAGAAGTAATTTAAAATCACTTGCCATTTATTAAAAGTATAATTATGTAAAAAAAGGTTGCTTTTAGTGAGCAACCTTAAAATATCTTTGTGTATTTTTCCCCATTTGAAATAGAACAAACAACAAAACCAAATCCCTTACAAGTAGCCAGCTCAAAAGAAATCTTAAATAATAAACCTAAATCAAATAAATAAACAAAGAGCTTAAAAATAACATAATTTATATATTATATTTATTTTCATAATTTGAATAAACGAAGATAATAAGTAATGTAGTTTTTATTAATATATACATAAAAAAAGGAAGAATCTTCTCTTTAAAATATTAGAACTTAAATTGCTAAAAGCAATATCTTATTATCACTTAGTATCAAATATACTAATAATTAGTTAATTGTGGTAATAATTTAAAATATTGTTTTTTATTTTGGGTTTCACAAAAGAATGTAACTTTACTATAGGAAACAAAATCTTCTTCTATTTTATGAAACTAATAAATATTCAACATACCATAAACCTATTACAAGGAAAATGGAAAATCCCTATTCTTACTACACTTTTCCAACTAGAAAAAGCAAGGTATTCTGTTTTGCAAAATCAGATCAATCCAATAGGAAGTAAAATGCTAACTTCAGAATTAAAAAGATTAGAAGAATTAAATCTAATTGAAAAAACCTTAAATAGCAGCTCAATAATTGAGTATAAATTATCGAAAAAAGGAGCTTCATTATATGAAGTTTTTCAAATTCTAAATGATTGGGCAGAAAAACAATTGCCAATTCAAAAAGAAAGTCTGGAGTGTAAACATACCCTCAATCACACATTAACAATAAATATATAATTTAAAGTGAGCTTTATACAAGAATTATTAGAAAAAAATAAAAGCCATCAGTCTTTTCTAGATAAAAAAAAAATGGAGCAATTTGCAGATACGCTTTTTCATTTTTTATTTCAACTAGAAGATAAACGCTATCAATCAGAAGAAGAAATAGTTCTACGTTTAAGTGCTTTAAAAGTAGAATTAATTTCTATTTTATTTAGTATAAATCACGATAGTAATAAGTCATGTACCACAGCTGAAATATTTTTCACAGCTTTACCAAAGATTTATTCAGAACTAAATAAAGACGCATCAGCCATTTTAAATAATGATCCTGCGGCAACATCATTACAAGAAGTTCACATTGCTTATCCAGGGTTTTATGCAATTGCTATATACAGGTTTGCACATCAACTTCAACAACAAGGTATTAATTTACTACCTAGAATTTGGACAGAATATGCTCATGGAAAAACAGGAATTGACATTCATCCGGCTGCAAAAATTGGAGCTCATTTTTGTATAGATCACGGAACTGGAATAGTTATTGGAGAAACTTGTGTAATTGGAGAAAATGTAAAAATATATCAAGGCGTTACACTTGGTGCTATATCGGTATCAAAAGATAAAGCCAATACTAGAAGACATCCTTATATTGGTGATAATGTAATTATTTATTCTGGTGCAACAATTTTGGGTGGAGATACAACAATTGGCCATGATTCTGTTATTGGCGGAAACGTTTGGCTTACAAGAAGCGTAGAGCCACATTCTATCATCTATAGCAAAAGTAAAATTTATTCAAAATATACTGAAAATCACCAAGAACCTATCAATTTTATTATCTAATCCATCAAAAAATTATGAAAGCATCAACTATTTTAGAAACCATTGGAGGTACTCCACATGTAAGAATCAATAGAATTTTTCCTAACAACATTAATGTTTGGATAAAACTCGAAAAGCAAAATCCGGGCGGAAGCTTAAAAGACCGTATTGCACTTGCAATGATTGAAGATGCAGAAGCTAAAGGTTTGATAAATAAAAACACAACTATAATTGAACCAACATCTGGAAATACAGGAGTTGGATTAGCAATGGTATGCGCGGTAAAAGGCTATAAACTAATTTTAGTAATGCCAGAATCAATGAGTATCGAACGCAGAAAACTGATGTCAGCCTTTGGAGCAAAGTATGTTTTAACACCTAGAGAATTAGGTACAGCGGGTTCAGTTGCCAAAGCAACTGAAATGGTAGAGCAAATGGAAAATACTTGGATTCCTCAGCAATTCAACAACTTATCTAACCCAGAAATTCACAGAAAAACAACAGCACAAGAAATCATTAATGATTTTCCAGAAGGAATTGACTACCTAATTACAGGAGTAGGAACTGGAGGTCATATTACTGGAGTTGCAGAAGTACTAAAAGAAAAATTTCCAAACCTAAAAGTATTTGCTGTAGAACCAAAAAACTCACCTGTTTTAAGTGGAGGAAAACCAGGTCCTCATCCACTTCAAGGTATTGGAGCAGGCTTTATTCCAAAAGTTGTAAATACAGCAATTTTCGATAAAATAATTACAATTGATAAAGACGAAGCATATGACTATACCAACAAAATAGCGCAAAAAGAAGGTATTCTTGCAGGAATTTCTACAGGTACATCATTAGCAGCAATTGCAAAAGTTTTACCAGAAATTGAAGAAGGTGCTACGGTGCTTACATTTAATTATGACACAGGTGAACGATACTGGTCGGTTGAAGATCTTTTTGATGAAAAAGCTGCAGAATATTAAGAATAATTTATGCTCATAATCGAATTTACCATATTCAAAATAGGTTTGTAATTTTTAAATCCATCAAATCTCAACAATTTAGAGTATTACAAATTTATATCGTACTTTTGCACGTCGAAAGTAATCAATACAAAAGTAACCGTATGTTAAAAAAAACATTTTTACTAGCTGCATTAATTAGCTTGGCAGCTTGTAAAACAAGCTCTACAGGTCACACAAACATAAATGCTCAATCTTTACACAACATTGAGGTAAATGGCAAATTATATGCAGCAGTTTTTCAACAGAATGCAGCAGAATATCAAGCACTAGCAGCACAAGCGTTTAATATTGCAACACTCCGAATAAATGAAATATTACAACAAAATCACGACAAGCCTTTAGCTATTGTTACAGATGTTGATGAAACATTTTTAGACAATTCTCCTTATGCTGTAGAAATGGCTCGTCAAGGAAAAGTTTTTAGTGAAGATACTTGGAACGAATGGACTTCTAAAGGTGAGGCAAAACCTCTTTTAGGAAGTATTGAATTTTTCAATTATGCTGCAAAAAATGGTATTGAGGTTTACTACATTACAAACCGAAATGAAAACGATAAAAAAGGAACAATTGCTAATTTAAAACGTTATAATTTTCCATATGCAGATGAAAAACACGTCATTGTTCGTTCTACAGAGTCAAGCAAAGAAACTCGTCGTCAAAAACTTAGCGAAACACATGAAATTATTTTATTGCTAGGTGATAATTTATCTGATTTTTCAACTGCTTTTGATAAAAAAACTCAAGCTGAGCGTTTAGAAAATGTAAAAGCAAATCAGGATTTATTTGGAAAGAAATTTATTGTTTTACCAAATACTGGTTATGGTGATTGGGAATCAGCTCTTTTCCAATACAACAATAAACTTTCTAACGAAGAAAAAGACAAAATTTACAATAATAGCGTAAAAGGATTTTAACTTTTCTTTTACAAATAACAACAATTATCTTATTATGATGAGAAAAATTATAGCAATTTGTGCTTTAGTTGCATTGCCTTTCGTAATCAGCAACTGTTCTAGTGATGATACTGTTATTAGAAATGATGCTGATTATATAGGAGTTTGGCAAACTGACAGTTTAATTTACTCTTTTGGTACTAGAACTTTTAAACATCTATTCAATGAGATGCCTCCTTCTGACGGACAACAAAATGGAGAACAAACTACAAATGAAGTTATGACACTTACCAAAAAAGATGCTTCAATTGTAGAAACAACTAAAAATGGAATTCAGCAAGAACCCGTAAAAGGTATAATTACTAATGATGTAATTATTTTCAATTCAGAAAATCCAAGATATACCAATAGAAAAATTCTTAATTATTCAAAAACAGACTTACGCGTTGAGTACAATATTACAATGAGAGGAACAACTCTACCAGTAACTGTTACTTATAAAAAAGTTAAATAATTTAACTCTTAAAAAAAGGTGCTTAAAAGAAATTTAAGTACCTTTTTTTATTTTTAATTATCTAATACAGTAAAAACTGAATTTTGAGATTTAAACTCTGGCACAATAACCTTCAGCTGACCAACCATATACATTGGATCTAGTGGCTCTTCTTTATTTAATAAACAACTACATAATCGAATAATATTTTCCTGAGCAACTACAAGGTCCTGTTCTCTTATTTTTGCAATCATTATTTTTTCATGATGTGTTTTTACCGTATTTTCATTATTGGCTAAAAGCTCTTCAAAAATCTTTTCACCAGGGCGTAATCCAGTGATTTTAATATCAATATCTGTTGGATATTCCAATCCGCTTAACTTAATCATTCGCTTTGCCAAATCAATAATCTTAACTGATTTTCCCATGTCGAATACAAAGATATCACCGGCTTTTCCCATTACAGATGCTTCTAAAACTAATTGACATGCTTCCGGAATAGTCATAAAAAATCTTGTTACCTCTGCATGTGTAACCGTAAGTGGTCCTCCTTTTTCTAATTGTCTCTTAAAAATAGGAATAACTGAGCCGTTTGATCCTAAAACATTACCAAAGCGAGTAACGATAAAACTAGTTTTTCCTTTGTCTTTCAAACTCGAAACATAAATTTCTGCAGCACGTTTAGTAGCTCCCATAACGTTAGTTGGATTAACCGCCTTGTCTGTAGATACCATAACAAATTTTTCAACATTAAACTCTAAAGCTAAGTCGGCAATTATCTTCGTGCCATAAATATTGGTATGAATAGCTTCTTGAGGATAATCTTCCATTAATGGTACGTGTTTATAGGCAGCAGCATGATACACGTAATCTGGTTTGTATTTCTCAAAAACGTTACGCATTTTTAACTCTTCTCTAATATTACCAACTATAAACGTTACATTCTCTTTTTTATCGCAAACTAATGTTTGTTGAACATCATACAAGGCAGATTCTGCATGATCTAGTAAAATCAACTTTTTAAAATTAAATAATGCTATTTGACTAGAGATTTCACTACCAATAGATCCAGCAGCGCCCGTAACCAAAATAACTTTATTATTTAAATCATTAGCAATATTATCCTTTTTAAGATTAATACTTTTTCTGCCCAACAAATCTTCAATACGCAAATCCTTAATCTGTTTATTCGAATATTTTCCATCCATCCAATCTTTAGCTGGAGGAATTATTTTTAATGTTACAGGAAGAGATATAAATTGCTCCACAATTTCATTTAAACGCTCGTTAGATACATTTTGAATAGATATAATCACATCATCTATCCTATTTTTCAGAACAAAATGTTTATTAATATCTTCTATTGAAAAAATTTTATAACCTGCTACTCGTTGTCCAACTTTTCTTAAATTGTCATCTATAAATCCAATAATTTGAGTTCTAACTTTAGTTTCAGCTTTTAATACATTAAGAGTTATTAATCCTGAATCACCAGCACCATAAATCAAAACTCTATTCTGTTTTCCGGCATCTATAATATAAGTACGATAAAACTGACTATAAAACACTCTTGAACAGGTAAGAATAAATGCCGTTAAAAGCATATGCATCAATAAAAAAGAATAAGACTGTCGTAAATATAATTTAGTATCAACATTGCTTAATATTATTCCATTTCTAACCAATAGTGATGGAATACAGCTAATAATACTCGCCAATAAACAACTTAAAAAAACTCTCTCGATATCGCGAATAGAAGTTTGCCTAATCAAACTACGATAAGGTCGTATAATTAAAAAACTTATAATATATGAACAAAGAATAATTATTATTTTTTGATAAACTAAACCAGTTTCAAATTTACCATAAAAGTTACTTAAAAAGAAATAAGTTACTAAATAAGTAAAACATACAATCAATAAATCAATACCAAAAATAATACTACGAGGAATATCACTTTTTAATCTTTTCTTTATAAGGTCTAAGAAATCCATTAAAACTAATTTTCACAAATATAATATAAAAAATGCATACTAAATTCTTATTAAAACTTACAAACTGTAAAAAACAGCAAAAGCTAAATAAGTTTTTATATTAATTTAAACTTTATTACTTTATACTATCAACGAGCTACAAAATTAAAAAACCCTTTTAAATTCAGTAATCAATTAATTGACTTTGCATGTCATTTTAAAGAAAATATTATAGATAGATTCTGCTCTTTTCTCACCATTTTAAAACGAAAAAAGCCTGACTACAACTGTAATCAGGCT
>CANQRD010000032.1 GCA_947626185.1 uncultured Flavobacterium sp. | reverse complement strand
TTAGATGGTTTTAAATCACCTTTTTTCGCCACATTATTTACTATATCTTCTCATAGTCCTTATACAATTCCAGGTAAGTATAAAAATAAATTTCCTAAAGGAGAAGCCGATATTCATGAATCTATTGCTTATGCAGATTATGCTTTAAAGCAGTTTTTTGTAACAGCAAAACAAAAACCTTGGTATAAAAACACGTTGTTTATTATTGTTGCCGATCATACTTCTGCCGAACCATTGGAAGAGAAATGGAAAACAAACGTTGGAAAGTTTAGAATTCCAATTTTGTTTCTAGCTCCAGGAGACGAATCAATTCCTGTAGAAAAAGTAGAAAAAAACTTTCAACAAATAGATATTCTACCAAGTTTAATGGATTATTTACAGATAAATACAAAAGTGATTTCATTCGGAAAATCGTATAAATCAGACAATAATTACACAGTAAGCTATCTAAATAATATTTACAATTATGTGAATGATGATTATTATTTAGCTTTTGATGGCACAAAGTCGCTGGGATTGTACAATTGGAAAGTAGATCCAGAAATGAAAAATAATTTATTAAGTCAGCAACCAGCTAAAGTAGCTGAAATGGAGCAATTTATAAAAGCCTATATTCAGTCGTTTAATTATAGAGTGATAAACAATCAATTAGTTCCTTAGTTGATAATTTAATATAAAAAATATAACATATAACATATAACATATAAAAATGGCGATTAGCGGATTAATTATTACCTTTAATGAAGAGAAAAATATTGAAAAATGTATAGATTCTTTAATGCAATATTGTGACGAAGTAATTGTAGTTGACTCAAATAGCAACGATCATACTGTAGAAATAGCTAAAAGAAAAGGAGCGAAAGTTTATTTACAATCATTTTTAGGAGATGGACCACAACGGAGCTATGGATTACAATTTTGTAAAAATGATTGGGTAATGAATTTAGATGCAGACGAGTTTTTAGATATTGATGCGTTAGAGTTTATTCATAGTAAGGAATATCTCAATCAAAATTATGATGGTTACCGTTTTTATGTTAAGAATTTTCTAGGTAATAAATTAATTGATTTTTCGGGTTGGTATCCTGATGCTAAGGTTAGATTTTTTAACAAGAAAACTGCTTCACCATCTAGAGATATGACACATCAATATATTGTTACAACAAATGAAATAACCGTTAAAGTCCATATTTTGCATTATGGATGGGAAACATATAAGCAAGTAATTGATAAGAAAAATCAATATTCTAGTTGGGCAGCACAGCAAATGTTTAATAGAGGAGAGAGAGTATCTTCTTTTAAACCACTGCTTAATGGAGTAGTTGCTTTTATACGATGTTACTTTTTTAAAAAAGGCTTTTTAAACGGAATAGATGGTTTAGCTTTCGCTGCTATTCAGTCTTTTTTCTCCTTTATGAAATATGTAAAACTAATAAGATTGCATAATAAGACTTTGGGTAAATAGTTTTCTGTGTTAATTAATGTTTTTTTTTGATGTTGTTAAGTGTTATCATATTAACCTATAATGAAGAGAATTATATAGCAGATGCTATACAATCGGTAAGTTTTGCTGATGAAGTAATTGTGGTAGATAGTTATAGTACAGATAAGACTGTTGCAATTGCCGAGTCGATGAATTGTGTTGTTGTACAAAATCCATTCAAAAACTTTTCTAGTCAGCGCAATTTTGGCTTGCCTTATGCACATGGTAAATGGGTGTTGTTTTTAGATGCAGATGAAAGAATTTCGGATGAGCTGAGAAAAGAAATACAGCGTGTAATTTCGCAAGAATCTAATTTTACAGGTTATAAACTGAGATTTCCTCATTACTTTTTCAATCGATTCTTGTTTCAAAAGGCAGATAAAGTACTTCGTTTAGTGTACAATAAAGATGTTTATTATATCGGCGAAGTACATGAAAAATTGCAAATTAACGAAGGAGAAGTTGGCGTTCTGAAACCGCATGTAATACATTTAACCTATAAGGGGATTTTTCATTATTTAGGCAAAAAAGATTCGTATGCTTGGTTTCAAGCAAAAGAATTAGCAAAGCGTAAGAAAAAAGTCACTTATTTTTATTTAGTATTTAAGCCTTTTTATCGCTTTTTACATATCTATTTTATAAAGAAAGGATTTTTAGATGGCGTACCAGGTTTGGTAGGCGCTTCTTATGATGCCTACGGCGTTTTTTCTCGTTATGTAAAATTGATGCTGATAGAGCGAAATTTAAAATAGCTTGCCAAAAGCTAATTTCCATTTGAATAAAAATAGCTTTTCAGAACCTTTAATATCTATTCTGTTTATTTCATAATTATTTTTGAAAGGAAAAGCATTTATTTTGTTGCCAATTCTCAACGCATATTGAATGTTGTGTTTTTTTAATTGTGCAAAAAATAGTGATTTTTGAGGTTCTTTTCGAGGGAAATTCCCAAATGGATAAGCTAAAACAGAAGAAACTTCCAATTGGTTATTATCAATTATCTGTTTACTTAAAATAAAATCTTCTTCAACTTCTTCTGGTGTAAGAGAAGCGTATGGACGATGTAAATAAGAATGATAACCAAGCTCAATTAATGCTGGTAGCGATTTTATTTGCTCCAAGCTCATAATAGGTTCAGTGCCATTATTCCATTCGTCAGATTTACCAATGTAAAAAAAAGGAATAAAGAAAGAAGCTTTCATATTGTATTTTACCAACAAAGGAACAGCTAACTCCAATTGATTGATTGTCATATCATCAAAAGTTAGTATTACAAGACGCTCTTTGCTATTGCTATATTGGTCTAATTCTTTAAAATGGATAGTTTTGTATCCTTTTTGTTGCAAATAACGTAGTTGTTTTTCAAAATCCTCAACTTTTACAGAATAAGGCGCAGGCTTATCTGTGTTTTTTAAAATGTTGTGGTACATTAGTAGAGGTAGTTTTTTCATGTAATATTTGTATTATTACTTGCAAATATAATGTTTTAACATAATTTTTTTTATATTGTAACTTATAAAAAAGTAGATGAAGAAGTTCACATTAATAACAATTTATCAATCCGAAATATCACTTAGTGAATGGCTAAATGAGGTGAGGCAATTTGTAGTTCAACTTATTGTTATTGTACCAATTGCTCACAGAAATGAAGTAAATGCTGAAGGTGTTGAAATTCCTATTAAATGGATAGATATTGAAGAAAGAAATGTTTGTGCTTATTATTTGCATACAATTGCTCAGCTTGATACAGAATGGATTATTAATTGTAGTATGAATACAAAGCTAACGTTACTTTTTTTTGAAGAGTTAAATGTTAAAATAGCTTCCGAATCAAATAAAAATAATCAATTTATTGCCTATCCAACTAAAGTGAGTTTTATTGGTAAACAATTAAACTATGGCGGATTTACAAAAGAGCCTAGTATAATTTGTTATCACAAGAATACAGTTTCTAAAAATACAATCATAAGAACAAAGAAGTTGAATTATCGATCTACAGAATGGTTTGTTCAAACGTATGATAATTTGCAATTATCCTTTATCTGGAAAGCAGAAGTGGACAGTCAGCAACTTTTTAATAAGAATAAAAAAACGAGCTATTATCGCTTTTTTGCCGTTCCATTTTGTGCGCTTATGACTAAGTGGATTTTAAAAGGAGGTTTTTTAGATGGTAGAGAAGGATTTTCATTGGCGTACTTGTACGCTTTAAAAGGATTGAATAAAGAATTGTTTTTGTGGAAAAAACATAAGAATATACCATAATACATAAATACAGTTACGTGATGAGAGGCTATCGAAGTTTACTTTTAGTTTTTTTGTTTCTACTTCTCTCAAGTTGTAGAGCAGATTTGACTTTTGAACCAATAATCAAAAACGTAGAGGTATCGCATAACGTTGTTTATTTAGATACAATTTTTTCTTCTCAACACTCAACAAACGCTTTACTGAAAATTTATAATAGAGGGAATAAAAATATTTTAATTCCTCATGTGAAATTGGAACAAGATATTTATTCTAATTACGAATTAATTATAAATGGAAAATCGAGCAAAAGCTTTGGCAATATCGAATTATTGGCAAATGATAGTTTATCGGTTTTTATTAATGTCAATCCTCATGTTTTTTCTGGCAATACAAAAGAATACTTGTATACAGATAATTTACAAATTATAGGTAATACAGTTGAGCAAATAATTCCGCTAATTACATTAATAAAAGACGCCCATCTTTTAGCACCAAAGCGAAATGGAGAAGGTAAAAAAGTAAAAGTTCAAATTGAAGAAGGTAAATATGTTGAA
This sequence comes from uncultured Flavobacterium sp., assembly GCA_947626185.1. Lineage (GTDB taxonomy): Bacteria > Bacteroidota > Bacteroidia > Flavobacteriales > Flavobacteriaceae > Flavobacterium. The sequence goes on along the minus strand of CANQRD010000032.1, from coordinate 18,063 downwards.
GGGTTTTATTTAGCTGAAAATGAATTTAATGAAATTTATTTGTCGGCAGATAAACCCTATGTTATTAATGGTTATGCAGTTATTCCAGAAGGAAAAAATGTTGTGATAGAATCTGGTGCTCAGTTTTATTTTTCTAAAAATTCAGGTATTGTTGGGTTGAGTAGAAGTAGTATACAGGCAAATGGAACAATAGAAAATCCAATAATATTTAGAAATGATCGATTAGATAATACCTATAGTTATTTGTCTGGTCAATGGTCGGGTATCCGATTAAATGAGCCTAAGAAAAGTAGTTTTCAAAATGTAAAAATAGAAAACGCTAAAATTGGTTTATATATCAATAATGGAGAAGAGATTATATTACACAATACACAATTCTACAATCACACTTATCATGGTGTTGTAGGAAATAACGCCTATTTAAAAGCAACAAATCTTGTGGTGGCAAATACTCAAGATGCAAGTATAGTAATAAAAGAAGGAGGTAATTATCGTTTCCAACACGCAACTATTGTAAATTATGGTACCAGACCTAATCAAGTTGCTTTGTTGATGGATGAACAAGGAAATAGTTTCCAACAAGTTAAAGTACAAAATAGTCTTTTGTTTTCTTCAGGAAGAAAAAGTTTGTCTGCAAATGTTACAGACTGGACTACTATTGTATTTCAAAATAATGCGTTGAAAGATGGAGAAAGTCCTTCATCGCTAGCTGCAATATATGCTGATGAAAAAATATTTTCTCAATCTATTTGGATGCTTCATTCCAATAATTTTGTGATTGATTTCTTGAATCCAAAACAAAATAAATTCATCTATACCGACAAAATGCAAGATTTTATTGGAAAAGGAAAGCTTTCTGTAGCAGCAGAAGTACCATTAGATGCTAATGGTAATCAGCGTTTGCAAGCACCTGATTTAGGGGCCTATCAACATAGGAAACCGAATGAAGAATAATTTTTAAATTCTCTTTTTTTGAGCTACTTTTGTGCATTGCAACAACAACTAATACTATTATCGTAATGATTTATTTCTTCGAAAACCCTTCGAGAAAGTTCTATACTGTACAAGTAGAGAACGGTTTATCTACAGAGGATATTCAAAAATTAAATTGGTTATTTGGCAACGCCAAACATATCAATGAAAAAGCAATTCAATCAAGCTTTGTCGGACCTCGTGCTACTATGGTAACTCCATGGAGTACAAATGCGGTAGAAATTACGCAAAATATGGGGATTCAAGGTATTATTCGCATTGAAGAATTTTCTACATTAGAAGACGCTGGAGATTTTGATCCAATGTTATTTCAAAAATATGATAGTTTAAATCAAGAGATTTTCAACTTCGATATTCAACCTGAAGGAATTATTTATATTGATAATATTTCAGCTTATAATCAACAAGAAGGATTGGCTTTAAACGAAGAAGAAATTGTTTATTTAGAAAATCTTTCGGAAAAAATTGGTCGCAAGCTTACAGATTCTGAAGTGTTTGGATTCTCTCAGGTAAACTCAGAGCACTGTCGTCATAAAATTTTCAACGGAACTTTTATTATTGATGGTGTAGAACAACCTACTTCATTGTTCAAATTAATTAAGAAAACATCAGAAACAAATCCTAACGATATTGTTTCAGCATATAAAGATAACGTTGCTTTTGTAAAAGGACCCAGAGTAACTCAGTTTGCACCAAAATCGGCAGATAAGCCTGATTTTTATGCAGAAACAGAGTTTGATTCAGTAATTTCATTAAAAGCAGAAACACATAACTTTCCAACTACTGTTGAACCATTTAACGGAGCTGCAACAGGTACTGGAGGAGAAATTAGAGATCGTTTAGCAGGAGGACAAGGTTCTTTACCTTTAGCTGGAACTGCAATTTACATGACTTCTTATTCTCGTTTAGAAGAAAGTCGTCCTTGGGAACAATCAATGGATGAAAGAACTTGGTTATACCAAACACCAATAGATATTTTAATTAAAGCATCTAATGGAGCGTCTGATTTTGGAAATAAATTTGGTCAACCATTAATTACTGGATCTATTCTTACATTCGAACACGAAGAAGATGCGCGTAAATTAGGATTTGATAAAGTAATTATGCAAGCTGGAGGTATTGGTTATGGAAAGCTAGATCAAGCCTTAAAGCACAAACCATCTCAAGGAGATCAGGTAGTTATTCTAGGTGGAGAAAATTATCGAATTGGTATGGGAGGAGCAGCAGTATCTTCTGCAAATACTGGAGCTTTTGGATCGGGAATTGAATTAAATGCAATTCAACGTTCAAATCCAGAAATGCAAAAACGTGCAGCTAATGCTATTAGAGGATTAGTGGAAGCAGAACACAATCCGATTGTATCTATTCATGATCATGGAGCTGGTGGACACCTAAACTGTTTGTCAGAATTAGTGGAAGAAACAGGAGGGAAAATAGATTTAGATAAGTTGCCAGTAGGAGACCCTACTTTATCTGCAAAAGAAATTATTGGTAACGAATCTCAAGAAAGAATGGGATTGGTAATCGGTAAGAATGATATTGATACTTTAGCAAGAATTGCAGAGAGAGAAAGAGCGCCAATGTATACAGTAGGCGAAATTACAAACGATGATCGCTTTACAATTGAGTCTGCTACCAATGGAGCAAAACCAATGGATTTTGCTATTGAGGATATGTTTGGAAGCTCGCCAAAAACAATTATGGAGGATAAAACAATTGAGCGTGTTTATGCTGATTTGGACTATTCGGTAACTAACGTACCAACGTATTTAGATCAATTGTTACAATTAGAAGCTGTTGCTTCTAAAGATTGGTTAACCAATAAAGTAGATCGTTGTGTAGGCGGACGTGTTGCTAAGCAACAATGTACTGGGCCTTTACAATTACCTCTAAATAACTTAGGAGCAATGGCACTTGATTTTAAAGGTAAAGAAGGAATTGCTACAACGGTTGGACACTCGCCAATAGTGGCGTTAGTAGATCCAGCAGCAGGTAGTAGAAATGCAATTGCAGAAGCTTTATCAAATATTGTTTGGGCACCATTAAAAGAAGGAATCAAAAATGTTTCTTTATCAGCTAACTGGATGTGGGCTTGTAATAATCCGGGTGAAGATGCACGTTTATACCAAGCAGTAAAAGCTTGTTCTGATTTTGCTATTGAATTGGGAATCAATATCCCAACTGGGAAAGATTCATTGTCAATGAAGCAGAAATACCCAAATGATGAGGTAATTGCTCCAGGAACAGTAATTATTTCGGCAGCTGGAAACTGTACAGACATTACAAAAATTGTAGAGCCAACATTGAAAAAAAATGCAGGATCAATCTATTATATTAACTTATCGAAAGATAACTTCAAATTAGGAGGTTCTTCATTTGCACAAATTTTAAACAAAATTGGTCAAGAAGTACCAACAATAAAAGATGCAGTTTATTTTAAAAATGCATTCAATGCTATTCAAGAATTAGTTGCCAATGAGCAAATTGCGGCAGGACATGATATTGGAAGTGGAGGTTTAATTACTTCTTTATTAGAAATGACCTTTGCAGATTTAAATCTAGGTGCTAATTATGACCTAACGGCTTTAAACGAAAAAGATACGGTAAAAGCGTTGTTCAATGAAAATATTGCATTAATTGTTCAGGCAAAAGACGATAAAGTGTTAGAACAAACTTTAGCGGCAAAAGGAGTAGAAGCAATTAAAATTGGAGAAGTTACAATAGATGAAAAAGTTTCTTTTGTAAACGGTACTGATAAATTTGAATTTAACGTACCTGCAATTAGAGATACTTGGATGAAAACGTCTTATTTGTTAGATCAAAAACAAACAAAGAATAATAAAGCAACAGATCGTTACAATAATTATAAAAAACAACCGTTAAACTTTACTTTTCCAACTCAATTTGACGGTAAAAAACCTGCAATTGATGCGTCTAAACCAAGACCAAAAGCAGCAATTATTCGAGAAAAAGGTAGTAACTCAGAAAGAGAAGTGGCAAACGCAATGTTCTTAGCAGGTTTTGATGTGAAAGATGTGCATATGACTGATCTTATTTCTGGTAGAGAAACTTTAGAAGATATTCAATTTATTGGAGCTGTTGGAGGTTTTTCTAATTCTGACGTTTTAGGATCGGCAAAAGGATGGGCTGGTGCATTTATGTACAACGAAAAAGCAAATACTGCATTGAAAAATTTCTTTGCAAGAAAGGATACGTTATCCGTAGGTATTTGTAATGGATGTCAGTTATTTATGGAATTGGAGTTAATTAATCCGGAGCACAAAGTACATGGAAAAATGGCACATAACGATTCTCTAAAACACGAAAGCAACTTTATTTCTGTAACTATTCAAGAGAATAATTCAGTAATGTTATCAACGTTGGCAGGAAGTACTTTAGGAGTTTGGATTTCTCATGGTGAAGGTAAATTTAATTTACCAGAAACCGAAGATAAATATAATATTGTAGCAAAGTATGCTTATGATACTTATCCAGCAAATCCGAATGGATCTGATTTTAATACAGCAATGATGTGTGATAGAACTGGTCGTCATTTAGTAATGATGCCTCATATTGAGCGTTCATTGTTCCAATGGCATTGGGCGAATTATCCGGAAGGAAGGAAAGACGAAGTTTCTCCTTGGATGGAAGCATTTGTTAATGCTCGCAAATGGATTGAAGAAAATAAATAGTAGATTTTTAATAATAGAAAAAACCGAAAGTATTGCTTTCGGTTTTTTTTTGAATAAAAAAGCACCATAAAACTATGGTGCTAAATAAAAAATAATCAATCAAATAATTATAAAATATTTTTTAATACTTTTCCATCTTTAATAATAAGTAAAATATTTTTAGTAGGATCACCAATTACATCAATATCTTTTAAAGGACTTTCATTAAAAAGAAGAATATCTGCATAAGCATCTACACTAATTTCTCCTAAGTTACCAGGATAAGGACTTCTGTTTCCACTCAGTTTTAATAATTGAGCATTATCATAAGTAATCATTTTTAAAATCTCGTAGTTACTGAACCATTTTTTCATATTAACTACCAATTGATTTTGTCTGAACGGGTCTTTTGGAGGCGAAACTAAATCAGAACCCCAAGCTAATTTTGTTTTATATTTTTTAGCCCAATTATATACTTTAGAAGTTCCTTCCCCAACAAGTATTTTATTTTTAATTTGTTCTGGATTAGTATAAGCACTTGCATCTTCATCAAAAGGTTGCATACTCAACCAAATACCTTTATCTGTCATGTATTTTACAGTTCCTTCATCTAGTAAATGTCCGTGATCAATACATTGAACACCTGCGTCAATTGCTTGTCTAACAGCATCTACAGTATAAGCGTGTACAGTTACATAAGTTCCCCAGTTTTGAGCAGCTTCTACAGCAGCATGTATTTCTTCTTTTGTATATTGTGTTGCATCTAACGGATCGTACAAAGTAGCAACTCCGCCACCAGCCATTACTTTTAATTGTGAGGCTCCGTTTCTCAATTGCTCTCTAGCTGCAACAGTAACTTCATAAACGCCATCTGCAATTACACTTCCACCTAATACTTGAAATCTTGGTGGCGAATGATGAATCATACGTGGTTCTTCCCAAAGAAAACTAGCATCACCATGACCTCCTGTTTGCGAAATCATTGCTTCACTTGGAAAAATACGAGGTCCTTTATTTAAAAAAGCATCATTCGCTTGTTTAATACCAATAGTATGTCCGCCTAAGTCACGCACCGTTGTAAATCCTCTTTGTAAAGTATTTTCAGATTCTTTTGCTGCTTTAATAAATAAAAAGCTTTCATCGCCTAACATAATGCTTTGGTTAGAGTTAGCAGCTAAAAAAGAATGCCAGTGTGCATCTATCATTCCAGGCATAACAAACTTGCCTTTTCCGTCGATTACTTTAGTATCTTCTTCAGTGGAAGTTAATTTTGTGTTTTTTGAGATTTCAATGATTTTATTCTTTTGAATTACAATAGAGCCAGTAGTTGTTTTATTGTCTTTTCCGTTGAATATTTCAACGTTTTGTAAAATGATTTTGTTTTGCGAAAAACCACTAATAGATAGGCTTAAGATAAATACAAAAGCGCTAATCTTTAAAATCTGTTTGATCATTTTCGAATTGTTTGTTTTAAATAAAATTTTATCAGTTACTATCTTGTGAAGATAAATATTAGTTTTTATTCATCATCATCATTAGTATTAAAATATTGATTATAAATTTTAATACTATCTATAGGATCTGGCATTCCCATTGGAGCATTTTCCCTTTCATATTTTTCAATTAATATATTTAGAATTTCTAATTCATCTGCCGCATCAGCATTAAGTTCTAAATCTTGTAAAATTTGTACTCTAATCATTGCCATATGATAGTCTTCTTGCGAACGAATAGGTCTTAACTTCATGATGTAAAGATAATTTTAATGTTAAAAAATTATATACTATAAATATACAATTTAATATTTTAATACTTTGTTTTTTGTGCGATGTTTTGGAAAAGTTATGTAATTGAACGTTGAGTGTTTATTTATAATTAGTTTTTTATTTAATTCTGCCTCAGTAAGTGAAAACTATAAGAAATCATCGAATTAACATTTAAACAAATAGTATATTTGTGCTTTAGATAAAAAAATAGTTCATGATTACAATCAATGATATTGCAGTGCAATTTGGGGGTACAACACTTTTTAGTGGAGTAAGTTTTTCAATTAATGAAAACGATAAAATTGCATTAATGGGAAAAAACGGCGCAGGAAAATCAACTTTATTAAAAATTGTTGCTGGTGTTAGTAAACCATCTTCTGGATCTGTTGCAGTACCAAAAGATGCAGTTGTTGCTTATTTACCACAACATTTATTAACTGATGATAATTGCACGGTTTTTGAAGAAACTTCCAAAGCGTTTTCTGAAATTTTTTCAATGAAAAATGAAATTGAAAAGTTGAATGAAGAACTTACTGTTCGCACCGATTATGAGAGTGATGCTTATATGAAACTAATTGAGCGTGTTTCTGAATTAAGTGAAAAGTTTTATTCTATTGAAGAAGTAAATTACGAAGCTGAAGTAGAAAAGGTATTAAAAGGTCTTGGTTTTTTACGAGAAGATTTTAATAGACCAACTTCTGAATTTAGTGGAGGATGGAGAATGCGTATTGAATTAGCAAAAATACTATTACAAAAACCAGATTTAATTCTTCTTGATGAGCCAACAAATCACATGGATATCGAAAGTATACAATGGCTAGAAGATTTCTTGTTAAACCAAGCTAAAGCCGTAATGGTAATCTCTCACGATAGAGCGTTTGTAGATAATATTACCAACAGAACTATAGAAGTAACAATGGGTAAAATTTATGATTACAAAGCAAAGTATTCTGATTATTTAGTTTTGCGACAAGATAGAAGAGCTCATCAATTAAAAGCTTATGAAGAACAGCAAAAAATGATTGCTGAAACAACAGAGTTTATTGAACGATTTAAAGGTACATATTCTAAAACTCTTCAAGTGCAATCAAGAGTAAAAATGTTGGAAAAACTAGATATTATTCAAGTTGATGAAGTTGATACTTCGGCATTGCGATTAAAATTTCCTCCTGCACCTCGCTCTGGCCAATATCCAGTAATTGTGCGGGAAATGTCAAAAGCATATGATGAACATGTAGTATTTAAAGATGCTAATCTTGTGGTAGAGCGCGGGCAAAAAGTAGCATTTGTTGGTAAAAATGGGGAAGGAAAATCCACAATGATTAAAGCTATTATGAATGAAATTAGCTTTGATGGAGAAATTGAATTAGGGCACAATATTCAAATTGGGTATTTTGCTCAAAATCAGGCATCATTATTGGACGGTGATTTAACAATATTTGAAACAGTAGACAGAATTGCTGAAGGGGATATTCGAACACAAATAAAAAATATTTTAGGTGCGTTTATGTTTGCCGGTGATGATATTCAAAAAAAAGTAAAAGTGCTTTCAGGAGGAGAAAAAACACGTTTAGCTATGGTGAAACTATTGCTAGAACCTTATAATTTATTAATTCTGGATGAGCCAACAAATCATTTAGACATGAAAACGAAAGATATTATTAAAGCTGCTCTAAACGAATTTGATGGCACTATAATATTAGTGTCTCACGATAGAGATTTTCTAGATGGTTTAGCGCAAAAAGTGTTTGAATTTGGCAATAAACGTGTTAGAGAGCACTTTGAAGATATTAAAGGTTTTTTGGCATACAAAAAGATGGAGAATTTACGCGAAATTGAAAAATAAGACAAATGAAAGATAATAGAAAGGTGTTTTTGTTTGCATATTGATACAAAATGAAGATTTGTGTTGTTTATTATTTATCTTTTTTAAAATTGAATTTTTTAAAAAACACACCTTTTCCTTTTTGTTAAAAAGACTTTGTCTTATATTTAGTGAGTTTTTATGTTAATTAATAACGGTTGGTTGATGAAAATAAGTAGATCGAAAAGTATTTTTGCAATTATTAGCGGAATATTGTGTTCTGTCACCACAGTTTCTTATGCTCAAAGCTTGTCATTAGAAAGTGCAATGAGTATAATGAACAAAGAAAATAGTTTGCTTAAGGCGATGGAAAAGCAAGAGGAAATGCATGATTTTCAATGGAAAGCAATGAAAGGTTTGCGTTCACCTTCAGTTAAAGCATTTGGACTGGGAGTGTATACTGATCGTTCTTTAGGATTAGATTTTAATGGACTAAAGAATGGAATAGGAAGTTTTATGCATTTACCTAATCCGGATGTCTTAGGAAACTGGTCAATTGATTTTAATAAAAGAGATATGGCAATGGGAGGTGTTATGCTTACTTGGCCCATATTTACAGGTGGTAAAATTAATGCAGCAGTAAATGCAGGTCGCATTGAAAGTGAAATTGGAAAAAAAGATTTAGAAAATACCCAAAACAAATTAATTACAGAATTAGTTCAGAGGTATTATTTAGTAAAGCTTGCAGAAAAAGCTTTGGTAGTGCGAACGGATGTTTTGAAGGGAATGGAGAAACATCTAAATGACGCTATTAAACTAGAAGAAAACGGAATGATTGCGCCTGTACAGCGAATGGCTGCCGACGTTGCCGTGTCTGAAGCAAAAAGAGAATTCGAAGCAGCTACAAAAGATGCCTCTTTGGCTCGTTTAGCTTTAGCTAATACAATGGAAGTAGATGAAGTAACGGATGATTTAATAACTGAATTTTTTATAGCACCTAATCTAGAAAGTTTAGATTATTATCAAAACTCTGCTGTAAATAATTATCCCGAACTACAAAAATTGGTACTTCAGAAGCAATTAGCAGAAGAAGGAGTAAAGGTGAAAAAATCAGCTTATTACCCAACCATAGTAGCTTTTGGTCAAAGTATTTTAGTACATAATAACCCTATTAGCGGATTAGATCTTTTATACAATAATAACAAACCATGGACTATTGGTATTGGTGTTAGTTATACTTTGTTTGAAGGATTTAAGAACAAAAATGAGATTAGAGCCGCAAAAGCAATGAAACAAAGTGTTGAGCTATTTGAAGAAAAAGCAAATGCTGATATAAAAATGTTAATTGCCAAACTTTATCAAGACATTGAAAAGCAAGAAGAGCAAATAACTAATTTATCAACACAAGAGGCTTTGGCTACAGAGTTTTTGAGAGTTAGAAATAAAGCATTTATTGAAGGATTTGCTACTTCTACAGAAGTTGTAGATGCAGAGTTAGCATTGTCTATCGTAAAGCTAAAAAAATTACAAGCACATTTTGATTATGTAACAAATCTTGCTACGTTATTTGAATTTGCAGGTTTGAGTAATGAATTTATACAGTATACAAAATAATATATCACTAAAATGAAAAATAAAATTATTAATGCTATTGTTGGTATTGCAATAGTTGTGGTAATATTGGTAGTGTCTCTTTTTTATATGAGCGCACCAAATGATAATTATATTCAAGGGCAAGTAGAGGCTAGACAAATAAATGTTTCTTCAAAAATTCCAGGTAGAATAGATGATATACTTGTAGAAGAAGGAGATAAAGTAGAAGAAGGACAGGTTTTGGCTAAAATAAGCACACCTGAAATCGATGCGAAATTAATTCAGGCAGAATCTTTAAAAAAGGCTGCATCTGCAATCGATACAAAAATAAATAAAGGAGCTAGACAAGAAGAAATTCAGATGGCTTATAATATTTGGCAACAAGCAAAAGCTGCGGTTGAATTTGCAGAAAAAACTTATGCAAGAGTTGAAAACTTGTATAATGAAAAAGTAATTCCTGCTCAACAAAAAGACGAAGTAGAAACAAAACTAAAAGCAGCTCGCGAAAGTGAAAAAACTGCTTTTGCAGCTTATACTATGGTTAAAAAAGGTTTGAGACCAGAAGATAAAGAAGCGGCATTAGCAGTAGTAGATCAAACACAAGGGGCAGTTGATGAGGTTTTAGTGTATAAAAGTGAAGGACATGTAAAAGCTCCTCAAGCTGGAGAAATTGCAGTAATTATGCCTAATAAAGGAGAAATTGTAAACTCAGGATATCCTATCGTTAATTTAGTAGATTTGAATGATATTTGGGTGAATTTCAATATTAGAGAAGATTTAATGAATAAGTTCAAGATGCATTCAGAATTTGATGCAATTGTTCCTGCACTAGGTAATGAAAAAGTACGTTTTCAGGTGAGGTTTATTGCTGTTCAAGGCGATTATGCTACTTGGAGTGCAACAAAAACTAAAGGAGATTTTGATATGAAAACATTTCAAATCAAGGCATACCCAACTACTAAAGTTGATGGTTTAAGACCTGGAATGAGTGTACTTGTGTTAGAGAAAAGTTTGAAAGAATAACACTGTGAAGAAGAGTTTTTTTACCATAATAAAAGAAGAGTTTGTAAGGATTTTTACTTCAACAAGATTGTTGTTGTTTATCTTCGGATTTCCCTTGCTACTTTTTGCCTATTATGCTGCTTTATTCAATAAAGGAGTAGTTACTGACTTGCCTATTACTCTGCTAGATTTAGATAAAACTCAGCTTTCTAGAAAACTTGCTTTCATGATAGAAGCCAATCCGTCTATGAAAATAAAATATGAAGTTTCGGATGAATTGGAAGGGGAAAGGACGGTAAGATCAGGTGAGTCGTATGCTTTGGTAATTATACCAAAGGATTTTTCTAGAAATGCTCAAAAAGGTTCTCCAACTAATGTAACTTGTTATTATAATGGAGAGTTTATTTTGCCTGGAGGACTTATTATGCGAGATTTTCAACTTACCGCAGGTATGTTGGCAGCAGGAGTTCATATGGTTTCTTTAGAGCAGAATAATCTAACACCAACAGAAGCGCTAAATATGGTGCAACCTGTAAATACTGATGAGCATATCTTATATAATCCTTATACTAGTTATTCTTATTATTTAGGAACGGCTTTTATGCCAATGGCTTTACAGTTAATTATAATGATTGTTTCTATCTTTGCATTTGGAGAAGCTTTAAAGCATAAAAAAGGAAAAGAACTATTAGAAAGTGTTGACAATAAAGTTTGGAAATTAGTAATAGCAAAAGCATTACCCTATACAATACTATTTTTTATTGTTGGCTTTTTTATGAACACATTACTATTCTATAAATTAGGGGTACCAACTAAAGGAAGTTTTTGGGCAACGAATTTATATTTGTTAGTGTTAATCGTTGTTTGTCAGAGTATGGGATTTTTCGCTGCTACTATTATGCCAAGCTTTAGACTTGCTGCAACAGTTGGTGGAGCCTATGGAGCTATTGCGTTTTCATTTGCGGGATATACTTTTCCGGTAGAAGGAATGAATTCTTTTATTAAAGCCTTGAATTATGTTTTTCCTTACCATTCTTATATGCGTTTCTTTGTAAATAGTACATTAAAAGGAGTGGTTTATAATTATGAACAAAAAACATATTTAATAGCAATGGCTGTGTTTATATGTATAGGTATATTGACAATTCCTTTGTATTATAAAAAGTTGAAGAAAGGAGGATATCAATCATATGATTAAAAGTCTTATTTCGCAATTAGCACTTATTTGGGAATCTTGTAAATTAGAATTTAAACTAATATTTAAAGATTCAGGTGTTTGGATTACTTTGATTGGAGAAGTGCTTTTGGTAGCTTTCTTCTATTCATATATATACAAAAATGAAACATTTACCGATTTACCAATTGCTGTTGTAGATCAGGATGGAACAGTTTTGAGTAGACAGGTAACACAAATGATTGACGCAACTCCTCAGTTGGATGTAGCAAATAAAGTAGTATCTTTTGATAAAGCGAAAGAGCTTTTTTACAATGTGGAGGCTAAAGGAATTATACTTATTCCAAAAGGGTTTGCAAGAGATATACAAAAAGGAATTGTACCAACTATATCTGTGTACAGCGATGCTGCATACATGTTATATTACAAAGAAACGTTAGAGGCAGCAATGTTGTCTATCGGTACTTTTAGCGGACAAATTGAGGTCAATAAAATGATGTCGAATGGAATGCCAATGACGCAAGCAATTGCTCAAAGAAGACCATTCGATGTTACTGCAAATGCATTATATAATATAGATGTGGGCTATGATACTTTTTTGATGCCTACGGTATTTATTATTGCTTTGCAAATACTTCAACTAACAGGAATGGGAATATTAGGAGGCACACTAAAAGAACAAAGGACCTATGGTAGTACATTTAGTTTTGCAAAAGGAAGGTTTTCTTCGCTTTTATTAACTATTGGAAGAGGGTTACCGTATTTAATTATTTCATTTGTACTGATGATAATAATGGTTTTGGTGGTATCTCATATTTTTGATTTTCCACAAAGAGCTAATTTATCTGATATTTTTGTGTTTTTAATTCCAGTGATTTTATCCATCACATTTTTAGGGATGGTGTTGGTTAATTTTTTTAAAACAAGAGAAGATGCACCAATGAGTATTACCATTTTTTCTATTCCAACATTAATGTTAACAGGGGTTTCTTGGCCTATTGAAGGAATGTCGATACCGCTTCAAGTAATAGCCGATTTTATTCCAAGTTCATTAGGGTCTAGAGGATTTGTAGCTTTAACACAATTTGGAGCTTCAATAAGTGATATTCAAACAACCTTTATTCAAATGTGGGGATTGTGTTTGTTTTACTTTTTCTTAGCCGTTTGGACAAATTGGCGATTAAGACAAAAATATTAAAAGAGAAATATAATTATTAGTGGTCTGGAGTTATTCGGACCATTTTTTATAATTTATAGATATTTAAATATACTATTATGAGCTATTGTTCAACTATCGAAAATATATCATCAAAGGAGCGTAAAGTACTTCATAAGAATTATCACGATTTGCATTATGGATTTCCAATTCATGATGATAATGAATTGTTTGGAAGATTAATCTTAGAAATAAATCAGGCAGGATTAAGTTGGGAAACAATATTAAAAAAGGAAATGAATTTCCGTGTAGCTTATAGTAATTTTGAAATAGAAAAAATAGCTGCTTATACGGAAAAAGATAGAGAAAGACTTCTAACAGATGTTGGAGTTATTAGAAATAAACTAAAGATAAATGCCGCTATAGAAAATGCGAAAACAATTTTAAATCTTCAAAAAGAATATGGATCATTTGAAAAATGGCTAGAATTTCATCATCCAAAACCAAAGGAAGAATGGGTAAAGCTTTTCAAAAAAACGTTTAAGTTTACAGGAGGGGAAATTGTTGGTGAATTTTTGATGAGTATTGGTTATTTGCCTGGAGCTCATGAAAAAGAATGCAAAATTTATAAAAAAATACTGCTAGCTCAACCAATGTGGATGCAGCAAGATAATCAATAAAAAAATAAGTATTATAAAATAAGTTTTTAATAATAAAAAAACGGAAGACAATTAGTAGCCTTCCGTTTAGTATTTTTAAGAAGACTAGTTTAAAATTTTCACTCCTTTCATAAAAATCCATCGCATACAAATTTTATCACCTTCATCTGTTTTAAATACTTTAAATTGAGGGGAAAAAACAGTTGCTATAACTGCGCCAACTATGGGAAGCCATATACCATCTAAGGTTGTGAAATATCCTAGAGCATATCTTGATCCAAAAAATAGTATAGCAAAACTTACAAATTGCAATATAAATGTTTTAGTACTTACTCCCATAATTATTTTTAATTTTGAGTTATATATTTTCCTTTTTTACTTCCTTCGTATAATTCATATTTTGCAAAACGAGCTTCTAATTTACCATTAAATAACTTAATTTTTCTAGAAGGACGTAATCCAACATATTTTAAAGCTTCTATATTAGCTGTTATAAACCAAGCTTCTGTACCTGGATAAGCCTGCTTTAAAGTATCGCCGATTTCTCTGTAAAAACGCTCTAAATTAATATCTAAACGCTCACCGTAGGGAGGGTTAAATACCATGTGTAAAGGTTCTTCGGTTTGTTTTGATGTTTCAAAAAAGTTAGTATTATCTACTTTTATATAATCTTCTAAGTTAGCGTTTCTCACGTTATCTTTTGCTTTTATTACAGCAGAAGGAGCTTTATCATATCCTTGAATGGTGTAATGAAATTCTCTTACGCGTTTCATCAACGATTCTTGAATTTTGTCAAACAAATCAGCATCCCAATCATTCCATCTTTCAAAAGCAAATTCCTTTCTGTTGATATTAGCAGGAATGTTACAAGCTATCATTGCAGCTTCAATTAACAATGTACCTGATCCACACATTGGATCCATAAAATGACTTCTACCATCCCAACCAGATAATAACAACATTCCTGCTGCTAAAACTTCATTTATAGGTGCTATATTGGTAGCCATTTTATATCCTCTATGGTGTAATGATGCTCCTGAAGAATCTAAGGAAATCGTACACATATCTTTTTGAATATGAATATTGATTCTCAAATCTGGAAATTCTTTATCAACATTTGGACGTTTACCAAATTTATCTCTAAACTGATCTACAATAGCATCTTTTCCTTTTAAAGAAACAAATAAGCTATTGTTGAACTGATCTGAAAATACAGTTGAATCAATTGCGAAAGACTGGTGAACGCTTAAGTATTTAGTCCAATCAATACTTTGCATTCCTTTATATAGATTATTTTCGTTGTAAACAGCAAATTGCTTTATCGGAACCAATATTTTTAAAGCAGTACGCAAGGCTAAATTCGCTTTGTATAAAAAACCTTTATCTCCTTCAAAGCTCACCATACGAACTCCTTCCTTAACCTTCATTGCTCCTAAAAGCTGTAATTCTTTTGCCAAAACTTCTTCTAAACCGTAGAATGTCTTAGCAACCATTTTAAAATTTTCCATTTTATTTAATGCTATGAGGAATAATTACAATCATTATTCTAATCTGCAAAAATAAAGTAAATTTGCAACGTAATAAAAGATTTAAACTAAAACTATGTCTGAAAAAAATAAAGCTTGGTACGCATCTTGGTTTGATACGCCATATTATCATATTTTGTATAAAGAAAGAGATCAGGATGAAGCACAACTTTTTATTGATAATTTAATACAATATCTAAATTTAGATGAAGACTCTAGAGTATTAGATTTAGCTTGCGGAAAGGGTCGTCATGCTATTTATTTAAATAGTTTGGGCTATGATGTTATTGGAGCAGACCTATCTGAAAATAGTATTAATGCAGCTAAAGAATTCGAGAATGATAAGCTCCATTTTTATGTACATGATATGCGTGAGCCTTGGCAAGAAAAGTTTGACGCAATTTTTAATCTATTTACAAGCTTTGGTTATTTTTGTGAACAAGAAGATAACGTAAAAACATTAAAAGCACTACACAATAGCTTAAGTGAATTTGGTTTGGGAGTAATAGATTTCATGAACGTAAAAAAAGTGATGAATAATTTAATTGCGGAAGAAGTGAAAACTATTGAAGGAATTGAATTTCATATCAGAAGAAGACATGAAGACGGATTCATTTACAAAGATATTAGCTTTTTTGCAGATGGAGAGAATCATCAATATACCGAAAAAGTAAAAGCGTTAACTTTGGAAGATTTTGAAAAAATGATGGCGGAAAATGATATTTATCTTTTAGATGTATTTGGCGATTATAAATTAAGAAAATTCGTAGAAAACGATTCAGATAGATTAATAATGATCTTTAAATAAACGGATGGTATATATCGTTCCCTTATTGGCTGTAATAATTGGTTATTTGATAGCTTTACTATTACAGCCTAAAAACAAAAAAAACATCAAGCTGCTAATGGCATTTAGTGGCTCATTTTTGCTAACATTGACAGTTACGCATTTACTTCCAGAAGTATACCAATTTAATCAACATAATGTGATTAATGACAGTGCAGAGCATATACATTCTCATGTGCATGGTTTGTCTACTAGTATTGGTTTTTTTATTATGGCAGGAATTGTGTTTCAGATTATTTTAGAATATTTTTCTAAAGGAGCAGAGCATGGGCATGTGCATGGACATAATAAGCTAGAAAAAGTACCTTGGTTGCTTTTTATAAGTTTATGTATACATGCTTTATTTGAAGGTATGCCTTTAAGTCAACATCCAGAACTTGCTTGGGGAATAGGTATTCATCATTTGCCAATAACTATTATTTTAACGGCATTTTTTATTAATGCGCAGATGAAGAAAAAGGTGGTTTTTTTCTTTATGGCATTGTTTTCTATAATGACTCCTTTAGGTGCATTTATTTCTAACAATGTACCATTACTTCATGAATACTATGCAGAAATTTCTGCAGTTGTAGTAGGAATTTTATTTCATATATCTTCTACCATTATTTTTGAGAGTAATGAAGATCATAAATTTAATATCAATAAATTAATTGCTATTCTCTTGGGAGTTTTTGCAGCATATTTTATATAGCAAATTATCTAATAAAAAAAGGTTGTCTAAAATAGACAGCCTTTTTTATTATTTAGGTTTCGTTCTAAAATAGGATTACACAAAAATATTAACTATGAAAAGTTATATCTAATAATAGCTGTATTGGTTGTTTTTAAAGTTTGTTCGAAAAACTGGTTAAGTTTATAGGGCGAATTTTGTAAGTTGTAAACTTCGAGAATTCTTTCTTGTGAATATTTTGAAAATAACAATAGTTCTAATGATTTTAAAAAACGCTCTTTTTGCTTAAAACGCTTTAAACAATCACCAAAAAAGAAATAAATATTATCATTAAACTCATCTTTGGTTAAATTATTAGCGTATAAAAGTTCTAGTAGTTTTGCATCATAGTAATTATCTGATTCAATTAGTTTTTTATATATTTTTTTGTGCTTTGATTTGTCTTTTAGAAAGAAATTTAGATTTAATAAACTTTCTTCTTTGTTGGTTATTAGTCTGAAATAGAATAGATTAATTATAAATTCTCTTTTTTCGCTAATAAAGATAGTGCCATTCAGAGTGCACAATTGTTTATTTCTATTGCTACATTCAAAATCCATTATAGAATAGAAATTATTAGGTTTTTTATGGAACTTTTCTTTTAATTCTTGGATAATGACATCGATAATTGCTTTTTGTTTATCTTCTTGAATTAATTCAAAATCATATTCTTCAAGTAATTTAAAATTAGCATCAAATTTCAAACAGAAGGCATTCGCATTTGAAATATTATTAATGTTCCTTTTTAATTGTACATAATTAATATGTACCATTGCTTGTAAAACGGTTCCAGTAAGCGCTTTAAAGCAATTGAAATGATAGTGCTGAAAAGCCTTACTATTTAAATTGCCATTTATAGGAATATCTATAAATTTTTTGACAAAGCTCCGCAGTTTACTTTGTACTTCAGTAAATAATTCAAGTTTCATTGTGTAGGTGGTTTTTTAGTTTTTCTATGACTTATATCATAATTTGATATTTTAGGGAAATATTGTGCTATTTTACTTATATTTTGTTAAGTATACAAGTTTATAAGTGTTAAAGTTGTTGTTGTTTAATTTGTTAAGTTTTGAGGTTATTGTAAGGATAGTTAGTGTAAAAGCTGAATATTTATGCTGTTGCTTTGTTATTTCTATTAATTAGCGGTGTTTTTTTATTTTAAA
>CANQRD010000031.1 GCA_947626185.1 uncultured Flavobacterium sp. | reverse complement strand
CACTATTTCTGAAGCAGAAACTGCTGTAGTTGTAGAAGAATAGCTAAGAGATATAGAATAAAAAGGTAGTGAATTACTTCACTACCTTTTTTTATTTTCCGCGATTAACTATTCTTCGTCATCACCTTTTACTACTAATCTAAATCCTTCTCCGTGGATATTTAAGATTTCTACTGCTTCATCAAGTTTTAAATACTTTCTTAATTTGGCAATATAAACGTCCATACTACGAGAAGTAAAATAGTTGTCATCTCTCCAAATTTTTGTCAAAGCAACTTCTCTCGGCATTAAATCATTCTCATAAATTGCTAATAATTTTAGTAGTTCATTTTCTTTTGGAGACAATTTAATCGGCTCTTGATCTTCGAAAGTCAAGAATCTTAATTTTGAATTTAAATGAAACTTACCAATTTGAAATTCAAATTTTGTATTATCAGCTTTAATTTCAGAAGTTTTTCTGTGTATAATTGCTTTAATTTTCATTAAAAGTACCTCAGAGTCAAATGGCTTATTTAAATAGTCATCAGCTCCTACTTTGTATCCTCTTAAAACATCCTCTTTCATTGATTTTGCTGTTAAGAAAATAATAGGCACTTCTTTATTTTTCTCGCGAATTTCTTTTGCTAAAGTAAATCCATCTTTGTAAGGCATCATTACGTCTAAAATACATAAATCGAAAGTATCTCTTTTAAATTTTTCGAAACCTTCCATTCCATTTTTAGCTAATGTAACCTCAAAATCATTTATTGCTAAATAATCTTTTAAAATTGCTCCAAAGTTTGGGTCATCCTCTACTAATAGAATTTTTTTGTTGTTTGTTGTTTCCATATTATTGATTAATTTATTAAAGGCATTTTTATAATAAATGTACTTCCCTTTCCTTTTTCACTCTCCACATATACTTGTGAATTATGATCCTCTACAATTTGCTGTACATAAGCAAGTCCTAATCCATGACCTTTTACATTGTGTAAATCTCCAGTGTGCTCTCTGTAGAACTTATTAAAAATACGTTTTTGGGCATTTTTACTCATTCCTATACCTTGATCTACCACTTTTATAAGAATATAATCTTTAATATTCTCTGTATAAACATCAATCATCGGGGGATTAATTGAATATTTCACTGCATTATCAAGCATATTTACCATCATACTTGTAAGATGAAAGTCGTTTCCTAATACATCAGATCTTCTTGCATCGAGATGTAAATTAATCTCCCCTCCTCTATCTTGTATAATTAAACTCACATGATCTACTGCTGATTCTATTACTTCATGAATATCAACCGTTTCTTTTTCTGATTCAAATTCTCTTTTTTCTAATTTAGAAATTCTCAATACATTCTCTACCTGTGCATGCATTCGTTTATTCTCCTCTCTAATCATATTCAGATAGCGATTAACCATTTCTGGATTTCCTAATACTTTAGGGTTTTTAATAGCGTCTAAGGCTAAATTAATGGTTGCTATAGGAGTTTTAAACTCATGAGTCATATTATTTATAAAGTCCGTTTTCATTTCTGAAATTTGCTTTTGCTTAAATAATTGCTTAATTGCGTTTAAATAAGCAGCTATAATAACTATGGTAAATAATATTGATAAAAAGGTGATTCCTATTAATGAGGAAAATAAGTACTTACTTTTTTCCGGAAAAGTAATATATAAATGAAATTTACTTCTCCCTTCATTGTTTTTAAATATAGGAATTCCGTACGTAGATGTTTCATTGTACTCAAAATCATCAGATCTAATTTTTGTCGCTAAACCTTTGTTGTATATACCAAATTCAAATTTAGCATTTACACCATATTGTTTTAACTCCGTTTCTAATAATTCTTGTAATTTCTCCTTTGAAATTCTTTCATCGATTGGCTTTAATGCTACTATATCTTTAAAATATATTTCAAATTGAGCTTTATCTAAGATATCAAGATTTCCAGATTTTTCAATTACTTCATCTGGGAGTCCTTTTCCTAGTGATGTGTTTCCACGATCAAATCCACTACCTTTTTTTATTTCAATCCTTCTCTTAGCTACAAAGCTTTTAATGTTTGTACTATCTGCTCTTTTATCAAAAAACGAACTACGTAAATTAAAATCTTCTAAAACTAAAGTATTAGTATAAAATATTTCTTCCTTGGTCTGAGGATCACGCTTTAAAAAGTAAATTTCAGCTAGTTCACTTTTTAAGGGCGCCTCATCAATGCTATCTTTTATACTATTATACATCTTATAGAATTCCAGCGCTTCATTTTGTTCTACTGCTTTGGATACATTTCCAATAACTTGTTGTACATGGTATTTAAATTGTTCTTCATTATTTCTATATGAAGTAACAATCCAATACAATTGCACAATAATAATTCCTATTAAGGAAAAACTCATTGTAGCAACTAAAATTCTAAATCGCACCTTATTCATCAGACACAAAATTATGACTAATTATACATATTTACCAAGAGTTAACATAAAATTAACCCACTAAAATAAATTATTTTTACTTTTAATATCACGAATTATAGCTATAATCTCTTTTTTAACTAATTCTTTATTGATATTATTAATCACATAATGGCTTTTCTTTGCTTTTTTTTCATCAGAAAGTTGCTTAGCCATTATTTTTTTTACATCATTCTCAGAAACACCATCTCTTTCTACCACTCTTTTAATTCTAACATCTTCTGGTGCTGTAACAAGAATTACATAATGAAAATCATTTTCTAATTCATTTTCAAACAATAAAGCAGTTTCTTTACAAATAATTTGATAAGATTCGTTTTCTTTCAACCATGTTTCAAAATCGAATTTTACTAATGGATGTATGACATTGTTTAACGCGGTTAACAATTTATTATTATTAAAAACGATTGTTCTAATTTTTGCTCTATCTAAAAAACCTTTGTCAGTAATTACATTCTGTTCAAATATTTGCTGTACAGCGTTAACTACCTCAGGTTTATTCATTATTTCTTTTGCTTTACTATCAGCAATATAAACTGGAACATTTAATTCTTTTAGTAGATTAGCTACAAATGTTTTTCCACTTCCTATTCCTCCCGTTAATCCAATTATTATACTCATGCACTATATTACTTAAAAAACATTTCTGGCATTCCTACTTCTGCTTTTTTCTTTAAAACATTTAATATGTAATTTGATTTTAAAAATCCTAAACCATATCCAATAAATTGTACAAAAACAGCATAAATTGTCAAAAAAGAAACATAAATACTCTTTTCTTTCTGCAAAGAAAACAAAAATACTAATATAAAATACAATATATATAATTTAAATAACCAGGTATTTCCTAACATTAAGAAAACACTAGCTAAAATAAATCCGATTATAAATACACTTGGAAACCAATATGTAATACTTGAATACGACGGATAACGTTGATTTAATATAGGTCGAGCCTTTCCAAATTTATTTACTTGAGTGTAAAACTTATCGAAATCTATTCTTCGTTTATGATAAACATATGCTTTGGGAAACAATTGACTTTCAAATCCTAAATTCCACAAACGAATAGTTAAATCCGGATCTTCTCCCGGGTGTATTTTTCCAAATCCTCCAGAAGTTTCAAATGCCTTTTGAGAAATCCCCATATTAAAGCTTCTTGGCTGAAATTTATTTAATCGTTCTGTGCCACCTCTTATTCCACCAGTTGTTAAAAAAGACGTCATTGCAAAATTGATTGCTTTTTGCACATTTGAAAAACTATCTAATGCATTATCTGGGCCGCCAAAACAATCAACAAAACTTTCATTTAAATAATTATCAACTGTTTGTAAATATTCTTGCGGTAAGATACAGTCAGAATCCAAAATAATATAATAATTTCCTTTGGCATTTTTCATGCCATAATTTCTTGAATTACCTGGACCTGAGTTAGCTTTATAATAATAGGAAACATTCAACTGATCGGCATATTTATCAACCACTAATTTAGCATCTATGGTTGATCCGTCTTCTACAATCACAATTTCAAAATCTCCTTGGTAAGTTTGATATACCAAACTTTGCAACAACTCATCCACTTCATTCGGACGATTGTAAACAGGCACAACAAATGAATAAAACATATTTTTCTTAATAAATACACAAAAATATCATTTAACAAGTTGGTTTACAAAAATTCATCATTATATTTATATACTGTATCTATTTTTTTTCGTTCTATTATAGAATTATGTAAAAAAGCTAACTGTTGATAAACTTTGCATTTGTTTTATTTTGTAGATTAATTCTAAGAAACTAATCATACTAAAATTCAAACTTGACTCACTTTTTCTATAAAAGAATGTTATTTTAGTTTCTAATCAATTAATTGAATTAACTACTGACTTTACTATTTTTAATTTTAAAATTATGCATGCAATAAATATACTTTGGGTAGATGATGAAATTGATTTACTAAAACCACACATCATTTTTCTACAAAAAAAAGATTACCAAATTACTACAGCTACTAACGGCGCAGACGCGATTGAACTTTTTCAAAATAATCATTTTGATATTGTTTTTTTGGACGAAAATATGCCAGGCCTTACTGGGCTTGAAACCTTAAATGAAATAAAAGCCATCAAAAACAATATTCCTGTTGTAATGATTACAAAAAGTGAGGAAGAATATATTATGGAAGAAGCCATTGGTGCAAAAATTACTGATTACTTGATAAAACCTGTAAATCCGAATCAAATTTTACTTTCGCTAAAAAAGAATTTAGATGATTCTCGTATTATTTCCGAACGATCTTCTTTGAGCTATCAGAAAGAGTTTCGAAACATTACAATGGAATTAATGAACGTGAACACTTACGAAGATTGGATTTCACTCTACAGAAAATTACTTTTTTGGGAAACAAAGCTTGAAAACATTGAAGATCAAAATTTAATCAATATTTTAATTGGTCAGAAAAATGAAGCTAATTCTTTGTTTGGTAAGTTTATTGAAAAAAATTACGAAAGTTGGATTAATAACGAAACCGATAAACCAACCTTTTCGCATGAAATAGTTAAAAAA
Organism: uncultured Flavobacterium sp.; assembly: GCA_947626185.1. Classification (GTDB taxonomy): domain Bacteria; phylum Bacteroidota; class Bacteroidia; order Flavobacteriales; family Flavobacteriaceae; genus Flavobacterium. The sequence goes on along the minus strand of CANQRD010000031.1, from coordinate 17,332 downwards.
TGGATTGTTCCTGAACTTAAAAAAGAAAACAATAAAATTCTTTTTATTGTGATAGACAATATGCGTTACGATCAGTGGAAAGCTTTTGAACCAATTGTTAGTAACTATTACAAAATAGAAAGAGAAGAAGCTTATTTTTCTATTCTTCCTACTACAACACAATATGCTAGAAATGCCATTTTTGCAGGATTAACTCCTTTGCAAATGGAACAACTACATCCTAAATTATGGAAAAATGATGTTGATGATGGAGGAAAAAACTTATTTGAGAAGGAATTCTTGCAAGAGCAATTAAAACGCTTAAAATTATCAGTAAATAATGAATATTACAAAATCACCAATCAAAAAGAAGGAAAAAAACTAATTGATAACTTTAATGCTATTAAAAACAACCAATTAATCACGTTGGTGTATAATTTTGTAGACATGCTTTCTCATGCTAAAACAGAAATGGAAGTAATTAAAGAGCTAGCATCTAACGACAAAGCCTATCGATCATTAGCTACGAGTTGGTTTAAAAATTCATCTTTACTAGAAATAATTCAGCAAGCACAACAAGCTGGTTTTAAATTAATTATCACCACTGATCATGGCACAATAAATTGTAACACACCGTCAAAAGTAATTGGTGATAAAAACACGAGTTCTAACCTAAGATACAAAACAGGCAAAAGTCTTACGTTTGAAAAAAAGGATGTGTATTTTGTTAAAGATCCTAAAAAAATACAACTCCCTGCTATTAATTTATCGAGTTCATTTATTTTTGCAAAGAATGATTATTTCTTGGCTTATCAAAACAATTACAATCATTATGTGTCTTATTACAAAAACACATATCAGCACGGTGGTATTTCGTTAGAAGAAATGATTATTCCATTTATAATTTTAAATCCTAAGTAATGGTGTTTATTTATCAACTAAAAGATATCCAAACAATTGCAAAAGAAGCAATTTCACATTTTAACCATAAAATAGTTCTTTTTAACGCACCAATGGGAGCAGGAAAAACAACTTTTATCAAAGCAATTGCAAATGCATTAAATATAGAAGACCTTACAAGTAGTCCCACATTTTCGATTGTAAATGAATATAGAACTCCAAATTCGGGTGAATCTTTGTATCATTTTGACTTATACCGATTAAATGACGAAGAAGAAGCTTATGATTTCGGTTTTGAAGAATATTTATATAGCAACAATTGGTGTTTAATTGAATGGCCAGAAAAAACACCAAATTTAATACCAGAAGAGCACACTTTAATTGAAATTGAAATAATTGACGATTTAACTCGTAAATTAATCATTACCAACATGTAAAAAACAACTCCATGCCTAAATCAATATTTTTATCTAAAAGATCATTACTTCCTCAAGAGGAATGCTTACTTATAGAACCCAAAAGAAGCAATTTATTTATTGGTGTTCCAAAAGAAGATTTTAAGATAGAAAAAAGAATCTGCATTACGCCAGAAGCCGTACAAACATTAAGCGCTTATGGTCATAAAGTATTGATAGAAAAAGGAGCCGGAGAAGCTTCTAGTTTTTCTGATTTAGAATATAGTAAAGCAGGTGCTGAAATTACCAATGACACCAAAAAAGTTTTTAGTTGCTCAATTGTAGTTAAAGTTGTACCGCCCACATTAGGGGAAATTAATTTAATGAGTCCGAATAGCGTGTTGTGGTCTACAATACAATTAAAAACGGTTGATAAAACCTATTTTAAAGCTTTGACAACCAGAAAAATAACTGCTCTTGGTTTTGAATTCATTCAAGACAAACAAGGTAATTTTACGGCTACCAATCTTTTAAGTGAAATTGCTGGAATAGCTTCTATTCAAATTGCTTCAGAATTAATGACCACAACAAATAAAGGAAAAGGATTACTTTTTGGAAATATTACCGGTGTACCACCAACAGAAGTTGTTATTTTAGGAGCTGGTATTGTAGCAGAATATGCTGCTAAAACAGCTTTAGGTATGGGAGCAAATGTAAAAGTTTTTGACAATTCTATTCAAAAATTAAAACGTTTGCAAAACAATTTACAATTTCCGATTTCTACCTCAACTATTCAAGAAAAACTTTTACTAAAAGCGTTAATGCGTTGCGATGTGGCTATTGGAGCTATTAGGGGACGAAATAGAGCACCAATTGTTGTAAGTCAAACAATGGTGGAAAACATGAAAACAGATTCGGTTATTGTTGATGTAGCCATTGACAATGGTGGTTGTTTTGAAACTTCTACACTTACTTCTCACGAAAATCCAATTGTTAGAAAATTTAATGTAATACATTACGGTGTACCCAATATAACATCTCGTTACTGTAAAACTGCTTCTATGGCACTTAGCAATATGATCACTCCTTTTTTGCTTGATTTTGCTGACTTAGGCAATCTAGATCAAAGTATTTTTACAGACAATATCTTAAAATCGGGAATCTACTCCTATAAAGGACTTATTACCAATAAAACGGTTGCCGAATGGTTTCAGTTAGATTATAAAGATATTCATCTTTTTGCATTCTAATTATTTGCTAAATATTTAGTTTTACTAAGTGTTATTGCTACTTTTGTAAAAAACTTACGAAATGAGCTTTATACAAAGACTTGCATATTACTTGTTTGGACTACTAATAGGTTGTATGTTCTTATTTTATTTTTTTGGAGAAAAGAAAACAGAGTTTTGCTATTTACCAAATTGTAGAGTATTGAAAGATTTACGCAGCAAACCTGTAAGCTACAGTACAAAAGCTGAAGATGTTTTTAAGGAAGGCTGGGTAACTAATGAAGATGTTAGAAAATCGCTACAATACGGTAATGTTGATTTTTCACAAAGTAATGTTGAATTTGAAAATGGAAAAATTTATATTATTGAAGGACGAAATAGTAAAGACGAACCTATTGTAATAAAAATAATTAATTACGACGATAGAATACAATTAGCAGATATTAAAAAGCCATAGTTTCCTATGGCTTTTTTTTATAAACTAAGCCCTATTAATTAGATTTTCTGTTCAGTAGATTAAACTTATTACTCTTTCCAATAGATTTGATCAAGTTCACTAAATATTAGTATTTTTGTATTAAGAATCTTATGCTATCAAATGACATCGATTAATAATAAAACATTACAAGATTTAGAGTTTACAACGGTACTGAAAACAGTTTCTGACCTTTGTATTACAGAAACGGGGAAAGAATTGGCTATGGAAATTACACCATATAGAACCAAAGAACTTACGTTGCAAGCACTACATCAAACATCAGAATACCTGGCTTCTTTTACCAATAATAATATTATTCCAAATCATTACTTTGACGAAATCGATCATGAATTACAATTCTTAAGTATAGAAAACAGTTTTTTAGAAGTTAGTGGCTTCAAAAAAATATACAGTCTAACAGAAACATCTATTAATCTGATAACTTACTTTACTAAGTTTCAAGATTATTATCCCTATTTATCAGCTACAACAGCGCAATTCCCGATCGAAAAAAGCATTTTAAAAGCAATTGAAAATGTATTGGATAAATACGGAGAAATAAAAGACAATGCTTCACTTGATTTATTAAACATTCGAAAAAACATCAATATTGTTCGTGGCAAAATAAATCAGAGTTTTGGTTCAGCTTTATCACAATATAATAGTGCTGGATACTTAGATGACATTCGCGAAACCGTCGTAGAAAATCGCCGCGTTTTAGCTGTTATTGCAATGCACAGGCGCAAAGTAAAAGGAAGTGTACTTGGACAGTCAAAAACAGGAAGTATTATTTATATTGAACCAGAAGCAACATTGCATTTTTCGAGAGAATTAAACAATCTTGAATACGAAGAACGCGAAGAAATTGTGCGTATTTTAAAACAATTGACCGATACTATTCGCCCGTTTAGAGAATTGTTGATTGATTATATCAATTACTTAACACTTATTGATATTACAGCTGGAAAAGCAAAATATGCTCTAAAAATAAATGCATTATTACCAGAAATAAGAGATGAAAAAACACTTTATTTCAGAGATGCTTATCATCCTATTTTATGGTTGAGTAATAAAGATAAAAAAAAACATACTTATCCGCAAACTATTAAATTAGAAGAAGACAGTAGGATTATAGTTATTTCAGGTCCAAATGCTGGTGGTAAAAGTATTACCTTAAAAACAGTTGGTTTATTGCAATTAATGCTTCAAGCAGGTTTGTTAATTCCAGTTCACGAAAGAAGTCATACCTTTTTATTTGACAGAATTCTAACAGATATTGGCGACAATCAATCCATAGAAAACCATTTAAGTACCTATAGTTACCGATTAAAAAACATGAATTACTTTCTGAAGAAATGTAATGCAAATACATTATTTTTAATCGATGAATTTGGAACTGGTTCTGATCCAGAATTAGGAGGTGCTTTGGCAGAAGTTTTTTTAGAAGAATTTTACGACCGAGAAGCATATGGAATTATAACCACGCACTATACAAATCTGAAAATTTTAGCCGATCAATTGCCATTTGCAACCAATGCAAACATGCTATTCGACGAAAAATCATTGGAGCCATTGTACAAATTAAACGTTGGACAAGCAGGTAGCTCTTTCACTTTTGAAGTAGCGCAAAAAAATGGTATTCCATTCGGATTAATAAATCGTGCAAAGAAAAAAGTTGAAACTGAAAAAGTTCGATTTGACAAAACCATTGCCAACCTTCAAAAAGAAAGACATAAACTAGAACGTACTTCTCAAATTTTGAAAGAAGAAGAAACAAAAGCGCGCAAAGAAGGTAAAAAACTAGAAGATATAAATGCAAAAGTACAAGACAAACTAGAACGTTATCAAGAACTTTTTGACGCCAATCAGCGTTTATTGCATTTAGGGCAAAAATTAGACGATTTATCCGAAAAATACTTCAACAACAAAAGCAAAAAAACACTATTTAGCGAATTGCTGAAAGTAGTAGAAATAGAAAACTCTAAACGCAAGAAAATAGCAGCAAAAGAAAAGAAAAAGCTAGAAATTCAACAACAAGAACTTATCAAAGAAGTGGAAAAAAAAGTTGAAGTAATTAGAGAAAAGAAAAAAGAAGAAAAAGAACAGAAAAAACAACAACAAGAAGCAAACAAAACGCATTTTCAATTAAAAGTTGGAGATCGCGTGCGAATGATAGACGGACGATCTGTAGGAACTATTGATGTAATAGAAAAGAAAAAAGCTACAGTAAACTACGGATTCTTTACTTCAAAAGTAAATTTAGATCAATTAGAAATGGTAGAACGTAAAAAATGATAGATCAATTACCTAAACATAAAAAAATCATCCTTTTCGATGGGGTATGCAATTTATGCGACGATGTGGTACAGAAAATAATAAAAGCCGATACAACCGATCAGTTTAGATTTACCTCTTTACAATCTGAAATTGGACAAAAAATTTTAGATTACATCGGTGTAAATCGAAACAAAATAGACAGCATTGTACTTTATATTCCCGGCGAAGCTTATTATATAAAATCGCAAGCAGCATTGCAAATTGCAAAATATTTAGGTGGGAAATACAGCTTATTATCTCCATTTTCTATCTTGCCAACTAGCATATCAGATTTAGCATATAATTACATCGCTAAAAATCGTTACAAATGGTATGGTAAAAAAGAATCATGTATGATACCTGATCAAACCATCTTAAAAAAATTTTTATAACAAAAAGCGAAACAAGTATTAAATTTTAATCATAATTTTATTTCGCTTAAACTTACGCAATCCGTATATTTGCCTTATTAAAAAATTATTCTCGAATGCATATTTCATACAATTGGTTAAAACAATTCATTAAGTTAGACATAACTCCAGAAGAAACATCTGAAATATTGACAGATTTAGGACTTGAAGTTGAAGGAATTACCACATACGAAAGCCTAAAAGGAGGTTTAAAAGGAATTGTTGTAGGACACGTATTATCTTGCACTAAACATCCTAATGCAGATAAATTAAACGTAACAAAAGTTGATTTAGGATCTGGAGAACCTGTACAAATAGTATGTGGTGCACCAAACGTAGCTGCTGGTCAAAAAGTTCCTGTTGCCACTATAGGTACAGAATTATACGATGCAGAAGGAAATGCATTTCAAATTAAAAAAGGAAAAATACGAGGCGAAGAAAGCTTTGGTATGATTTGCTCTTCAACAGAATTGGGTGTTGGTACGGATGGAAGTGGAATTATGGTACTTGACGAAAGTTTAGTTCCTGGAACACCTGCTTCCGAAATTTTCAATATTGCTACAGATAAAGTTTTTGAAATTGGATTAACACCTAACCGCTCTGATGCAATGAGCCATTGGGGAGTTGCAAGAGACTTGCGCGCAGGTTTAATGCAAAACTCTAAGCAAGATACTTTTAATACAGAACTAATCACTCCTTCAGTAAGCAAATTTAAAGTAGAAACAAGAACGCTTAAAATAGACGTTAATGTTTTAGACTATAAAAAAGCTCCTCGTTATTGCGGGGTAACTATCTCTGGTGTTGAGGTAAAATCTTCTCCAGATTGGTTACAAAATAGATTAAAAGCAATTGGAATTACACCAAAAAACAATATTGTTGACGTAACAAACTATGTGTTGCATGACTTAGGACAACCGTTACATGCTTTTGATACTGCAAAAATTAAAGGGAGTAAAATATACGTTAAAACAGCTGAAGCAGGAACAAAATTTGTAACGCTTGATGGCATAGAACGCACATTACACGAAGATGATTTAGTAATCTGCGACGAAAATGGACCAATGTGCTTAGCAGGTGTATTTGGTGGAATTAATTCTGGTGTAACAGAAAACACATCAAATATCTTTTTAGAAAGTGCTTACTTTGATTCTGTTTCTGTTAGAAAAACAGCTAAAAGACATGGTATTAGTACAGATTCTTCTTTCCGTTTTGAGAGGGGAATTGATCCATCAATTACAGAATATGCTTTAAAACATGCGGCATTATTAATTCAAAGTGTTGCTGGTGGAGAAATCACTTCTGATATCATTGACCTATATCCTAAAAAAATTGAAGATTACCAAGTATTCTTAACCTTTGACAATATCAATAGAATTTTAGGCGAAGAACTTCCTAAAGAAGTGATTAAGAAAATTTTAGTTTCTTTAGATATTAAAGTAAACAGTATGTCAGATATTGGTTTAGGAATTTCTATTCCGGCTTATAGAGCTGACGTTACAAGAGAAATTGATGTAATTGAAGAGATTTTACGCGTATATGGTTACAACAACATTACATTTTCTTCAAAATTAAATGCAACTATTTCAAACAGTTCGAGAACAGAAGATCACAGAGTTCAAAATATTATTGCTAATCAATTGGTAGCTCAAGGTTTCAACGAAATCATGAACAATTCATTAACAACACCAGAATACACAAAATTATCTGAAAATTTAAAAGATAATTTCCAAGTAGAAATTTTAAATCCATTGAGTAATGATTTATCTGTTTTAAGACAAACATTATTATTTGGCGGACTTGAATCTATTTCTTACAATATCAACAGAAGAAATAAAGATTTAAAATTATTCGAATTTGGAAAAACATACCACAAAATGCTAAACAATTACGAAGAGCACAAGCACTTTGCATTGTTTATGACAGGAAATTCTGTAAATCCTGCTTGGAACGCAAAGCAAAAAGACAGCGATTTCTTTGAATTTAAAGGATATATTACAAGTATTTTGGAACGTTTAGGTATTAATAAATTTACAACTCAACCTGTAGAAAATGATTTGTTCTCTGAGGGAATTTCTTACTTTGTAGGTAAAGAGTTGATTGTAGAATTTGGAGTACTTAAAAAAGCTGTAACTAAATATTTTGATATTAAACAAGAGGTTTGCTTTGCAGATTTTAAATGGGATAATGTATTAAAATTAGTAAAAGCTAAAATTAAGTTTACAGAAATCAATAAATTTCCAACTGTAAAAAGAGATTATGCTTTATTGATTGATGAAAAAGTTACTTTTGACGAAATCTTCAACGTTGTAAAACAAGTAGATAAAAACATCATAAAAGATGTAACTTTATTTGACGTCTACCAAGGAGATAAAATTGAGGATGGTAAAAAGTCTTATGCAATTTCAATCTTAATGGAAGACAATACAAAAACACTTACTGATAGCCAAATCGAAAAAATTATGGGTAAAATTCAATATCAGTTAGAAAACGTTATTGGAGCTCAATTGAGATAAAACATATCATTAAATAAAAAATGCTGTCAGAATCTGGCAGCATTTTTTCATATTCTCATTCTTTAATTTTTATTTACAACGTTATGAATTGTACATTATGTACCACTCCGCTTACCCAACAAGCCGATGCAGTTTATTTTATCTGTACTACTTGTGGTGCATATGTGAAAAATGTTGACCTGTATTTTTCTAATGAACAGGAAAAAACGCACTATGAATTCCACAACAATAATGTAAATGATTTGGGTTATCAAAAATTTACATCGCCAATTACAAATTACATTTTAGAAAATACTAAAACAACAAATCTTGGTTTGGATTTTGGATGTGGAAAAGGCCCAGTAATTACAAAACAATTAATTGAAAAAGGATATTCTATAAATTTATACGATCCTTACTTCTATCCTTCTTTAGATTACTTAAATTATTCATACAAATTTATTTTTAGTTGCGAAGTTTTTGAACATTTTTACAATCCAGCACTAGAAATAGATAAGCTTACGAAACTTTTACACCTCGACGGACTATTAATTGTAATGACACATATATACAATAATCAGCAACCGTTTGAGAATTGGTATTATAGAAAAGACCAAACTCATGTATTTATTTATACTCAAAAAACCGTTGAATATATTGCTCATAAATTTGGTTATGCCATTGAGCTTTTAACTGAGCGTTTATTTGTTTTAAAAAAAAAATTATTGTTTAACATCATTAAATAGATAAATACACTCTTCTTTCCAATCTATACTGATATAAATAAAAATCGTTTTTTATAGCACTTAGTTGCAAATAATAATAAAAAAACATAGTGTTATAAAAACACCTTTAAACCTAACAATCAAATAATTAAAATTTAATTAATTATATTTTTTTAAAATTTTATTTTCTATAATATCGTTTACTTTTTCTGATTATTTAACACAACCTACCATCAAAAGCAAAAGTGCATCTACAACAAAGTAGTTTTATAACCTGTTTGTCTTAAACAAAACATTAAATCCTCCTCATTATCACTTACACAGTATACCTTTATTACTGAGTTTACTTTTTTCTGAAAAATAGGCTTAAAACTTTTTGGCAAACTTGCAAAAAAGATATCCATTCCTTTTACTTCATATTTAGGATCGTAATCGATGGTAACCAAAACAACGAATTCGTTATTTTTTAGTTCTATTGGTAATTTCATATCTATAATTTTAAAAATAATACGGAGTTGAATTTATAAAAAAAATAAAACATTTCATACTTTTGTAAGTAAAATTTCATAAATCACAATAAACATTAAACACATTAGTAAGATTAAACAAAAATACCCTACTATTATCACTACGTCTTAAATACACTAGAATACTTCTAGTAAAACCAGTATCTAAATACATTTAAAACCTATAACAATCTAATTAGTAATTAATTTATCGTTTGTAACTAATTTTATTTAAATTTGCTAGACTTTAAAACAACAGTAAGATTAAATAACAACTTTGAAAATGCAAAACATTCCAAGTGTTAACTTACGTGATTTCCTATCGGATGATCCGGTACGTAAACAAAAATTTGTAAATGAAATCGGCAAAGCCTACGAAGAAATTGGTTTCGTAGCATTAAAAGGACACTTCTTAGATGATCAATTAGCTGAAAATCTTTATAAAGAAGTACAAAACTTTTTTAACCTTCCATTAGAAACAAAAGAAAAGTATGAAATTCCTGGCATTGGTGGTCAACGAGGATATGTATCTTTTGGTAAAGAATCTGCAAAAGGAAGAAAAGAAGGAGATTTAAAAGAATTCTTTCATTTTGGACAATACGTTGAAAATGATCCTGAATTAGAAAAAACGTACCCTTCAAATGTAGAAGTAGTAGAGTTGCCAAATTTTAATTCTACAGGAAAAGAAGCTTATAAAATGCTTGAAAAAACTGGTATTTATGTACTTAGGGCTTTAGCAATTTATTTAGGTTTAGATGAATTCTATTTTGACAATTATGTAAAAAATGGAAACAGTATCTTAAGACCTATCCACTACCCTCCTATTACACAAGAACCTGAAAAAGCAGTTCGTGCTGCAGCTCATGGCGACATCAATTTAATTACTTTATTGATGGGGGCCCAAGGTAAAGGACTTCAAGTTCAAAATCACAACGGCGAGTGGATTGATGCTATTGCAGCAGATGACGAATTGGTAATTAATGTTGGTGATATGCTTTCTAGACATTCCAACAATCGTTTAAAATCAACTATTCATCAAGTGGTAAATCCTCCTAGAGAATTATGGGGTACTTCTCGTTTTTCTATTCCGTTCTTTATGCATCCTATAAGTAGTATGCCTTTAAATTGTTTAGAAAACTGTATAGATGAAGAAAATCCAAAAAAATTTGATGACATTACAGCAGGCGAATTTTTACATCAACGCTTGGTTGAATTAGGATTAATAAAATAATACATAAGGGAGTTTAAATAAAAAACTCCCTTATTTTTTTACTTTAAATAGAAGCGACACTAAAAAACAAAGAATATTTTTTTAGTATAATCGTATATTTAAGTATCTTTAATCAATCAACACTTAAACACTATATCAGTTATAATGGCGAAGAAAATAAGCAGTCTTGAAGACTTAGGTGGATTTGTTTTCTCTACAAATAAAGACTTTGAATTTAATCAGGAGGAAAATTTAGAAACCCTATCTCCTTCTGAACAAAGACTTGAAGCACATTTAGATAAAAAAAACAGAGGCGGCAAAATTGCTACAATCATCAAAGGTTTTCAAGGAAATGAAGACGATTTAAAAGAACTTGCCAAAACATTAAAAACACTTTGCGGAGTGGGTGGAAGTGCAAAAGATGGAGAAATTATTATTCAAGGAAATTTCCGAGATAAAATAATGGAACACTTACAGAAAAAAGGCTACAAAGTAAAACGTGTAGGTGGATAAAATAATTAAGCTATGAGTATAAAATCATCCGAGTTAATACTAAACCCAGACGGTAGTATTTACCATTTAAATTTACGACCAGAAAATATTTCAGAAAACATCATTTTTGTAGGAGATCAATACAGAGTTGACCGTATTTCAAAACATTTTAATTCTATAGAATTTAGTACTCAAAAAAGAGAGTTTAAAACGCATACTGGCACCTACAAAGGCAAAAGAATCTCTGTTATTTCTACAGGTATTGGTCCAGATAATATTGATATCGCTATTAATGAAATTGATGCTTTGTTTAATATTGATTTTGAAACAAGACAAATTAAAGAAAACTTAACTTCTGTAAACATTGTTCGCATCGGAACGTCAGGTTCTTTACAAGAAGATATTCCGGTAAATAGTTTTGTTTTATCGCAATACGGACTAGGTTTAGACAATATGATGCGTTCTTATGCAATGGACGACATTACGGATATTGCTATGGAAGATGCTTTTATTGAACATACAAATTGGGATATAAGAAAAGGGCGTCCATACTTTATTAAAAATGATCATTGGCTAGAAGAGAAATTAAGCAGTGATCTTATACTAAAAGGTATTACTGGAACGGCAGGCGGTTTTTATGGTCCACAAGGTCGTGTATTGCGATTAGCAATACAAGATCCTAACTTAAACAGTAAAATTGACTCTTTTGATTACAAAGGCCAAAGAATTACAAACTTTGAGATGGAAACATCCGCTATTTATGGCCTATCCAAGTTACTAGGTCATAAAGCAGTATCATTAAATACAATAATTGCTAATCGTGCCAATGGAACTTTCTCTGAAGATCCGTACGCAGCGGTAGATGAACTAATCATCTATACACTAGAAAAATTAAGTACTACTTAATTAGACAAAGGGGTTAATTCTTTTACTGAGTTAACCTCTTTTTTCTTTTCTAAAAAAAAACTCATAAAACAAAATTGGTATACGTTTTAACGTATAATATTCTATTTGAAAGATTCAATTTTGATTCTCATTAAAAAAGCTACTTTTAGCAATACACTTTTCTTATTTTAATTTTACTTAAATCATCAATATAATTTTTATGCCTTAAATTTTAAAAATAAAACACAATAATTATGATAATAAATTATTTTAAATATATAAAACATATCATAATCATATAATTGTTTATAAATTTAATAAAATGTCTTATTTTAGACTTATAACATAATGACTAACAATATGACAATAGAAAATTCAAAATTAGATAGAATCAACTATGCTCCATATAAAGATTTAATTAAATCTGCTGAAGAAGCAGCCTTATTAATACATGATAAAGCAATTGTTGGAGCAAGTGGTTTTACTAAAGCTGGGGATAGTAAATCAGTTTTACCAGCGTTTGCAAATAGAGCAGCTAATGAAAACGTAGCTATTACATTAATTACTGGTGCTTCTTTAGGCCAAACAACAGATGCTGATTTAGCAAAAAATAATGCTCTAATAAGAAGATTACCTTTTCAGGCAGATTCTGAGTTAAGACATTCTATTAATAATGGTCAGGTAAAATACATTGACCAACATTTAAGTGAAACAATTGAGCAACTGCAAGAAAAGCATATTCCTCAAGTTGAAATTGCAATTATAGAAGCTACTTATATTAACGAAGACGGATACATTATTCCTACCACTTCTATTGGAAACTCTGCTTATTTTGCTAGTGTAGCTAAGAAAATTATCATTGAAGTAAATACAGCAATACCGTTAAGTGTTGAAGGTATTCATGACAATTGTATTCCTTTAAAACAACCCAGAAGAGAAATAATTCCAATTCATAGAGTAGAAGATCGGGTAGGTGAACACTTTATTCGTCTAAATCCGGAAAATGTTGTAGCTGTAGTTTTTTCTAGCATTGAAGATACACCTGCAATCCTACCAGAACCAGACGAAAAAACAACCGCTATTTCTCAGCATTTGTTAAAATTCTTTGAAAACGAAGTGAAAAAAGGAAATCTAACTTATTCTTTATTACCTCTTCAAGCTGGTATTGGTAAAGTTGCCAATGCTGTACTAACAGGATTCATAGACGGTCCGTTCGAAAATCTAACAATGTATTCGGAAGTACTACAAGACAGTACATTTGATTTAATTGATTCTGGAAAGATGACATTTGCTTCAGGATCATCAATTACCGTAACAGAAGGAGCTTATAAAAACTTAATTGCAAACTTTGACAAATACAAAGACAAATTAGTACTTCGCCCGCAAAACATTAGTAATGCTCCAGAAGTAATTCGTCGTTTAGGTATTATTGCCATCAATACAGCTATTGAATTTGATATTTACGGAAACGTAAACTCTACTCATATCAGTGGAACAAGAATAATGAATGGTATTGGTGGATCAGGAGATTTTGCTAGAAATGCTTACTTAAGTATTTTTGTAACACAAGCTGCATCTAAAGAAAACAACAAAATATCACACGTTCTACCAATGGTTTCTCACGTAGATCATACAGAGCACGATGTAGATATTTTGGTAACAGATCAAGGTTTGGCAGATCTGAGAGGTTTATCACCTAGAGAACGTGCAGAAGTAATTATTGAAAATTGCGTGCACCCAGATTACAAACAAGAAATAAGAGATTATTATGAAAGAGCAAAAGCTCTTGGCGGACATACTCCACATATTTTAGAAGAAGCATTCAAATTTCATACACGCTTAAAACAAACAGGTTCAATGAAACTTTAATCTATAAAATCTCTATTTATTTCAAATAGAGATTTTTTTTGTTTATTCAATATTCACACAACAATCGGTCTAGTTTTTCTTATCTTAGCAGTAAATTAAAAAGAGAAAAATAGAATGAAAACTGTTAGAATTATTGGCGTACCAGAGCACTTTAATTTACCATGGCATCTTTGTATTGAAAATGGAGAGTTTGACGAAACGGGCATTGATTTACAATGGACAGATATACCCGAAGGTACAGGGAAAATGTGTCAAATGTTACGCGAAAACGAAACAGATTTAGCTATTATTTTATCAGAAGGTGTTATTAAAGATATTGCAGCTAATAATCCCACTTCAATTATTCAAGAATATGTATCTTCTCCTCTACTTTGGGGCATACATGTAGCACACAATTCTGATTTTAAAACCGTAAAAGATTTACAAAACAGAAAAGTAGCAATAAGTCGTTACGGATCAGGTTCACATTTAATGGCTATTGTACATGCAAAACAAAATAATTGGGACATTAATTCGTTACAATTTGTAGTGGTAGATACCATTGATAAAGCTGTTTTGGCATTGCAAAATAACGAAGCTGATTATTTTATGTGGGAGCGTTTTATGACTCAACCATTAGTTGATGATAAAATATTTAGACGTATTGGAGAATGTCCTACTCCATGGCCATCATTTCTATTGGTTGGAACCACTCAATTTATTCAAGAAAACAGAGTAACTATTGATAATATTTTGGATGTAATTAATAATACAACAACTGAATTTAAATACATTCCAAGTATTGATAGAACGTTATCAAATAGATACAACCAAAAACTAGAAGATACTCAGGCTTGGTTATCACTAACAAGATGGTCACAAAAACAATTATCGGCAAATAGTTTTAATAAAATTCAACAACATCTTATTGATTTAGATTTGATCAATAATCCCATAAATTATAACGATAGCGTATTGTAAAAGCACTTTACAAAAAATCAATGAACGTCCCTGAAGTACAAGTAATCAAAAAAAAGAAAAAATGGTATCAATACCTACGAATTCCATTTCCATGGGATAATATCATCATATTCATTTTAAATATACTTCTTACCATTCCAACGTTTATTATTGTACACCAAAACGTAATAGATCCCGAATGGCCATTTCAGTTGGATCGTATACTATTATGCTTAGTTATACTAGCTAGCTACCAGTTTATATTATACAAACTGCGTACAATTTTATTTATTTGTATTCTTGTTTATATAGGAATATTTACTTGGGGGCTTTCTCACGAAGATTACGATTTTGAGTCAATTGTTGATGATTATCGCGTAATGATTTACGCAATGGCAAGTACACAAAATCCGCAAGATTTAATCATTTCTAAACTTTTACCTTTTCCAAATAAATCAAAAATCATCAAAGCAGTAGAATATGATAATCCAAAAGTGAGAAATTTTGCTCTACTTGCCACAACAAAGAATTTTTCTAAAGAAAAAGGATATGGAGACTATCGTCAACTAATACAATGTTTTGCTATTTTTAAAGAAGTTCGCACAAGATGGAATTATGTAAACGATCCGAAAGGACGAGAATATATCGCCACTGCATCCGAATCTTTAATGCACTTTTCTGGTGACTGTGATGACTATTCTATTCTAATGGCAGCCTTAATACGTTCTATTGGAGGAACTCCTCGATTAATTCATACCAAAGAGCACATGTATCCAGAAATGTTGATAGAAAATAGTGCTTTATTAGAGCAAGCCATTTTTCTTATTAAAGAAGTTCTGTTTGTAGAAGAAAGTAAAGGAAAAGAAATTCATTATCACGTTGATGAAAGAGGACAAATTTGGTTAAATTTAGACTATACAGCACGTTATCCAGGTGGTCCGTTCATGTCAGAAGAAATTTTAGGTCAATTAACATTTAATTAATTATGGAAATACTCAACTCTACAGCTTTTATAGCAGCCACAATATTTGGTATATTATCCATTATTTTTGGTGCTTTTGGTGCACATTTACTAAAAAAACACATGTCGAAAGATTCGTTAGAGAGTTTTGAAACAGGTGTAAAATATCAAATATATCATGCTTTATTACTACTAATCATTAGTATCTTACCTCAAAGTAAATATGTTGAAAACGCAGCGCTACTAATTATTCTAGGCATTATCTTATTTTCTTTTAGTATTTATGGTTTAACACTAAGTAGTACATTTGGAAAAAAAATAAGATTTTTAGGCCCTATCACTCCTATTGGAGGAATCTTATTAACTGCTGGTTGGTTACTATTATTATTTAGTGCTATTTAATTTTTATTTTAGAAATAATAACATTGTTTTTAAGAAGGTAAATTTATATGAAAAATAAAAAAACAGGGCTCTTAGTTGGAACTTCTGTCTTAATTATGTCTTGTAACTTAAGCAGTAAGCAGTATGAAATTCATGGCAATTTAGCTAATGATGTAGATAGTACGATTGTTTATTTACATGAAATTTCTCCTACAGATCCAAATCTATCAATAGCTATTGACTCTATTGAAGTGAAAAACAATCAATTTATATTTACTGGTCAAAAAGAGGTTCCATCAATTGGTTATATCAACTTTAAAAATCAGGAAGTTAAATTTCCATTGTTTATAGAAAATGGAAAAAACATGATTAATCTAGATTTAGATGACCCTGTCGCTTTTACGCTAACTGGAACAGTAAATAATGAACAACTAGATCAGTTGAGAAAATCAATTAATCTTTACAAACACAATCAACTTATTTTCAGAAGAGATAATCAATCAACTTATTTAGCTGCATTACAAACAAACGATACTGAAGAGCTACACAGGATAATGGAAGAGTTTAATAAGCTCAAAAAACAAGAAGAAACGGTATTGGATAAATATTTTTCTATTAATAACAATACGCTAACTTCACTTAATTATCTTTACAATAACTATAAGGATAATCCGAAATACAAAGAGCTTTTAGCTATAGTTTATAAAAACTTATCAGAGAATGACAAAAAATCAAATATCGCTCAATTATCAAAAACAGTAATAGATCAAAAATAAAAAAGTTATCCAATGGATAACTTTTTTATTAATCGAATATTATTTTCAACAGAAACAAGATTGACAAAGCATACATTGTTATACTTACTTCTTTATATTGTCCTGTTCCTAATTTTATGATTGTGAACCCTAGCATTCCAAAAACAATACCCTCTGCAATACTGTAAGTAAAAGGCATAAATATTATTGTTAGAAATGCCGGTAAAGATTCAGAAAAATCATTGAAATTAATATTTACAACCGAACTTATCATAAATAATCCTACTATAATTAGTGCTGGTGCAGTAGCCGCAGCTGGTATTACTAAAAAAACAGGAGCTAAAAATATTGACAACACAAACATAAATGCCACACTAACTGCCGTTAGTCCCGTTCTTCCTCCAGAAGCT
>CANQRD010000030.1 GCA_947626185.1 uncultured Flavobacterium sp. | reverse complement strand
AAGAATTTATTTACACGTTGAGCTTGCAAAATATCTATAACGTTTTTAATAGCTGGGTAATTAGCATCTGCATCTCCCTTAATTGCTACATCTAAAACTCTATTATTTTTTTCTTTTGCTACCACACGAGCCATCTCTACCCAATCCTTTAACTGATTGTTTACAGAGTCAGTTGGAACTCCTGGTTGCTCAGATCCAATTTTATTTCTAACATCTGCTGGTAAATTTAAAAACTTCTTTAAGTCATTAATCGGAGTACCAATACCTTCAAGATAAGAGAAAGCTTCTTTCTCAGCAGGTGTAAATTCAATCTGATAACGCTCACCTACTTTCTCAAGTGTTGCGATACGATCTTCTTTACCTGTTACTCCAAAGAAAACTTTTTCTTCCCCAGGTTCGCCACCAATTGTTACTGTAGCTAAATTGTCTTCTGGCAATTTTGTCTGAACGGTTGATGTTGGTGTATCCACTGGTAATGGCTCCGGAAGCTTAGCTGTTGATGTTAATACGAAGAACGTTAGTAGTAAGAAAGACACGTCACACATTGCGGTCATATCTACACTCATGTTCCTCTTTTTCATTTTACCTTTAGCCATTGATAAATCTTTTTTACACCCGCATTTTTCAATGCGGGATTATTAATACTTATTCGTAATTATTTTACTAATCCTTTGAATCTTCTGTATGCTTGAGTAATAGCAAAACCAGCCTCATCAATTGAATAAGTTAATCTATCAATTTTAGTTGTAAATGAGTTATACATTACAATCGCTAATGTAGAAGTACCAATACCTGTAGCTGTACATACTAATGCCTCAGAAATACCTGTTGCTAATGCAGCTGAATCTGGAGTACCTGAAGTAGATAAAGCAGAGAACGCTTTAATCATACCTGTTACTGTTCCTAATAGACCACATAACGTACCAATAGACACTAAAGTAGCTAATACAATCATATTCTTCTCTAACATTGGCATCTCAAGAGTTGTAGCCTCTTCGATTTCTTTTTGTATAGCCTCTGTAGCTTCTTCACTATTGTATCCTTCTTTTTTCATTTGCTGATACTTCACTAAACCAGCTCTTACTACGTTAGCTACTGATCCTTTTTGAGCATCACAAGCTTCCATAGCTTCTTCTATTCTTCCTTCGTTGATTGAAACTTGGATTTCTTTAACAAATTTTCCAACATCACCTTTTCCAGAAGCTTTAGAAATTACTAAAAATCTTTCAATTGAGAAAACAATAACCATTGTAAGTAATCCGATTAATACAGCTACTACGATCCCTCCTTTATAAATCATCCCCATAAAGTTACCTGGTAATGGCTCATTGTTAGGATCTCCATTTTGGAAGTTTGCTGGATTACCCATAACAAAATCCCAGATAATGTAACCGAATACGATACACAATAAAACTGCTAATGATGCAAATAATCTACTTGCTCCTGAGCTCGACCCTACTTTTTCAACTGATTCGTTTGATACGTTTGTCATTTTTTTAAAATTTAATTCTTTTTTTTCAATTATTACTTATTACTTTTTACTTTTTTTAAAGTCATCAGTGTCGCAAATTTATGTTTTTAGATTAAATAAAAAAATTAAAATTCTTTTTTTAAAAATAAGCTAACATTCACTTAACATAAAAAGAACTTAGCGCAACTAAAAAAAGTTTAAGCAATGGTAAAGATAGTAAGTCTATTTGAATTTATACAATATATTTTTTTACCATCTACACATTTAACATTTACTATGTTTAAGAAATTAAAAACTTCATCACTAAAAAACAAATAATATTTCACTTTTTTAACATATTTTAATTATATGATATATGTTTTTTTTGAAACATTTTTTATATTACACTATAGTCACAAAATTAAATTTCAAAAAAAAACAAACAGCGATATTAAACTTTAATCATTAAAAAAGCTTTAAAAGTAAATTTTATTTAAAAAAAATTTCAAAATACAACTAATTAAAGTAAAATTACAAAATACATGTATTCCATATTTTGTAATTTTATGATAATAAACAAATATACTATTTAGTATTTTAAAAGTACCCCCCCCGATACTTTACATATTCAAACAGTCAAGGAAAAACATAATAAACTAAAAAAGAATAAGTTATATATTTATTTAAATAAATAATTTAATTTAAAAAGAATTTATATTATATTTCTTTATAATACATAAAGAAACTAAAAAAGTCAATATTTTTCCTAACACTGACTTTTATCTTCTAGTTTTACAAGTTTACTTAGTATTTTTAATTACTAATTGAAGTAATAACTTTTCTATTTCTTCAGAATCCCACTTATGCTCTATATTACGAGTTTCCATTATTATCTTCATAATTTCTGCTTGTTTATCTCCGATTTCTAATGCTTGTTGATATGAATCAGCACTGAATGTTACCCTATCATATAAAGGCAACCAAAGTTCTGGATATTTCTTAGCAAATCTACTTTCTATCTTCTTTTGAAGTAAAAACAAGTTATCTGCAGTTAGCTCACTCATTTCTCTAAAGTTTCTGAAAGAAAGTTCAGCAATAGCATCTCCATTTATCTTTCTCAACTTTTGATACTTTTCAAAAATAATTCCCCAATCTTCATTATTCTCCTCAATTATACTTAATAGAACATCTACATCTTCTAAGCCAGCATTTAATCCTTGTCCGTAAAAAGGAACAACCGCATGAGCGGCATCACCAATTAATGCAACTTTATCTTTATAAACCCACGGATAACATTTTGTTGTAACTAGTGGATTTATTGGATTGTTTAAAAAAACTTCTACTAAATTTGGCATTAAAACCAATGCATCAGGAAAATATGTTTTAAAAAATAATTTTACTTCACTCTCTGTATTTAGTTTCTCGAAAGCCACTTCACCTTTAAAAGGCATAAACAACGTACAAGTAAACGAGCCATCTATGTTAGGCAAAGCAATAAGCATAAAATCTTTTCTCGGCCATATATGAAACGAATTTTTATCGATAGCAAATTCGGTTTTATTTACAGCTGGAATAACCAATTCTTTATAACCAATAGGTAAATAAGATTGATGATATTCAAACATACTATGTTTTTGCATAGCATTTCTTACCCTTGAATAAGCTCCATCTGCACCTATAATAACATCATGTTCAATTTCTTTCCATTGGTCGCTTTCTTTTTTAGCTGTATAAAGTAAACCTTTTTTTAAATCAAGATTCCAAATTGGTGTGTTAAAGCTAAATTTCACACCTTGTTCTTCCGCCCAAGAAACCAATTGTTTATTCAGACCACCTCTTGAAATTGCCCAGATTGCCTCTCCATTAATTCCGTAGGGCTGCTGTTCTGCTTTTTCCAGTTGATGAATTGCACGCTGATACATAGGTATAGCAAGTTGCATTACTTGTTGTTCCAAGCCTACACGACGAAGCATTTTCCAGCCGCGTTCAGACAAGGCCAAATTAATTGACCTACCGGAAAAATCAATGGTACGAATATCATTTCCCTTTTCGTATACAACAACATTAAACCCTTTTTGCTTTAACGCAATTGCCAAAACAGTTCCGACCAATCCACTTCCTACAATTGCAATACTCGTTTTCACTATGACTAAATTTTATTTGTTTTTTATACCTGCTTAAGTAAGTTATCTAAAAAAATAAATTTACCTAAATAAAGTTTATTCCGATATACTACTAACTACAAGCTGTGGTATAAATCACTTCACATTTACTACTGATTGTAATAACCATTATTTTTACTCGTTATTATTCCTACAACATAAGGAATAAAAAAACAATCTCTGATTTAGAGATTGTTTTTTTATTACAATTTTATTTTTTAAAAACTAACTCACTTCCTACGTTTAATTTTGAAGATTTTGCAAATGCTCCACACATATGGAACAGCAATCTTGCGCCAACATTTCCGTCCCAATCATCTTCTCCTGGTGCAACTTCTACCAAATCCATTCCTATAATTTCTTTATTTGTTTCAGATAATCTAGAAATCATATAAGTAGCTTGTTCAAAACTTAATCCTCCAGGAACTGGCGTACCTGTATTTGGACAATACCAAGGTAATAACGCATCAATATCAAAACTAATTACTACTTTCTGTGGTAATGAGTCTATAATTTGATCACATTTATCTTTCCAGCTCATTCCTTCAAATTCAGATTTTTTCAAATCCATATCTGTATGAACCAGCACTCTATTTGATTGCTGTACTACCTCTACTTCTTGCTCACAGAAATCTCTAATACCCACTTGAACAATTTTTTCTACTTGAGGAACTAATTTTAATGTATTGAACATAATTGACGCGTGAGAAAAAGTAAATCCTTCGTAAGCATCTCTTAAGTCCATATGAGCATCAAAATGTAAAATACCAAAAGAATCATGTTGTTTTGCAACTGCTTTGTAATAACCTAGCGGTGTAGAGTGATCTCCCCCCAATAAAACAACTTTTTTACCTTTTGCCATCCACTCTGTTACTTTATTTTCTACCTCTTGATGCAATTGCTCACAAACAGCGTTTATTGTATCTAAACTTTCTTTTAACTCTGGATGATCTTCAAGGTTTTCACCATTTTCTAAAGCCTCAATAATCGGTTGAGCCATTTCTTTGTAAGTTCTACTTTGCTCTTTCCAATGTGCTGGCGCTTCATCAAAATAGATTCCCAATTTCCATAATTCAGGATATTTCTGATGCAATAAATCCACTTGATAAGATGCTTCTAAAATAGCTTCTGGTCCTTCAGAAGCTCCAGCTCCATAACTTACAGTAACTTCCCAAGGCACAGGTACAATTACAATTTCACTTTCTTCTGCTGTAAATGGCAATCCGTAAATGGTTGCATCCGCTAATCCTGGTTGTGATGGATCAAATGTATATATCTTATGTTGTTTTACTGACATGATTAAATTCTTAAATTTAGAGTGCAAATTTAAAAATTAAATAACAATGCACCATATTAATTTGAGGTTTGCTCCAGTATACCATTTTTAAGAATTTTTCCAAAATTATAAATATCTTCAAACTTAGTATATAAAGGAACAGGAGCTAAACGAATAACGTTAGGTTCACGCCAATCCACAATTACTCCATTTTTCATTAAATAAGTAAATAACTCTTTTCCAGATCCATGCAACAATATAGAAAGCTGACTCGCTCTTTCTGTTGATTGTTCAGGAGTAATTATTTCAAAATTAGCTTTTACTTCTTTAGCAATTTCTCGAATTATAAATTCTAAATATGCTGTTATCTGCTTACTCTTTTGAACTAATTGCTTCATTCCAATTTCTGCAAACATTTCTACAGAAGCTAAATAAGGCGCTAAAGATAATATTGACGGATTGCTAATTTGCCATCCGTGTGCGCTTGAAATAGCATCAAATTGAGGTTCCATTAAAAAACGACGTTCTTTATTATGTCCCCACCAACCACCTAAACGATTTAATGTTGTATTTGTATGATGTTTTTCATGAATAAAACAGCCTGAAGCACTTCCTGGTCCAGCATTCATGTATTTATAACTACACCAAGCTGCAAAATCTACCTGCCATTCATTCAAATTCATTTCAATATTACCAACGGCATGTGCCAAATCCCAACCAACAAAAGCACCAACCGAATGAGCTTTTGCAGAAATTGCCTGAATATCGAACACTTGTCCTGTATAATAATTTACACCTCCTATTAATACAAGTGCAAGTTCATCTCCTACTTCTTCAATTTTGGATAAAATATCCTCTGTTCTAAAATTGTGTTCACCTTTTCTTCTTTTTACCTCAACAATTGTTGTTTTAGGATCTAGTCCATGCCACTGAACTTGTGTTTGAATTAGATACTGATCGCTAGGAAAAGCTTTTTCTTCGCAAATTATTTTTATTCTTTTTCCACTTGGCTTATAAAATGTGGCCATTAACAAATGAAGATTTACTGTTAATGTATTCATTACTGTAACTTCTAATGGCTTTGCTCCAACAATTTTACTTAAAGGTTGATTAAATCTTTCGTGATAATCCCACCAAGGTTTATTAGCATAAAAATGTCCTTCTACAGCAAGATTAGCCCAATCTTGCATTACTTCATTTACATATTCAACCGCTTTTTTGGGCTGAAGACCAAGAGAATTTCCTGTAAAATAAATAACCTCTTCATTGTTGAGTCTAGGGAAATTAAATTCGTTTCTATATTTCGCTAGTTTATCTTGCTGATCTAAAAACTGAGCAAAAGATTTTGTATTTTCAAATTTCATTTTTTATATTTTATATTTTATTATAATTACGCTAATTTATTAAAGATTGTAAAATAGTCAATAAAAAAATCCCCTACTAAAATTAGTAAGGGATTTTTTTATTATTGCTAATTGTACTTATAAGATTAACATAGCATCTCCATAAGAGTAAAATTTATATTCATTATCAACCGCTTCCTTGTATGCCTTCATCATCAAATCATGCCCGCAAAATGCTGATATCATCATCATTAATGTTGATTTTGGCATATGAAAATTAGTAATCATACAATCTGCAATACTAAAATCATATGGAGGGAAAATGAATTTATTTGTCCAGCCTTTATATGGATTTAGCGTTTGATTAGAAGATACAGAACTTTCTAAAGCTCTCATTCCTGTTGTACCTACAGCGCAAACTCTATGTTTATTGGCTTTTGCATTATTTACAATATCACAAGCTTCTTGTGTGATAACGAATTCTTCAGAATCCATTTTGTGTTTAGATAAATCTTCAACTTCTACTGGGTTGAAGGTACCTAAACCAATATGCAAAGTGATTTCTGCAAATTTAATTCCGTTTATTTCTAAACGCTTCATTAAGTGTTTAGAGAAGTGAAGCCCTGCTGTTGGTGCAGCTACTGCCCCTTCTTCTTTTGCATAAATAGTTTGATAACGTTCAGCATCTTCAGGTACTACTTCTCTATTGATATATTTTGGAATTGGAGTTTCTCCTAATTCTTGTAATTTTGCTCTGAATTCTTCGTACGAACCATCATATAAGAAACGTAATGTTCTTCCTCTTGAAGTTGTATTATCTATAACCTCAGCTACTAATGAATCATCATCTCCGAAATACAATTTATTCCCAATACGTATTTTACGAGCTGGATCTACTAAAACATCCCATAAGCGCTGCTCTTCATTTAATTCGCGTAACAAAAACACTTCAATTCTTGCACCTGTTTTTTCTTTGTTACCATAAAGTCTTGCAGGAAATACTTTTGTATTGTTTAATACCATTACATCTCCTTCTCCAAAATAGTCAACAATATCTTTGAATAATTTGTGTTCAATAGTTCCTTCTTTACGATTTACAACCATTAAACGCGCCTCATCTCTGTTTTCTGCTGGAAACTCTGCCAATAAACTTTCTGGCAAATCAAAATTAAAGTTTGATAACTTCATTGAAAATAATTTTAGTTATTACAGTAAAAAGAATTTGTGCTCTTTTATAGACCACAAATATACAACCTTGAAGTAGGCGTTGTCAAGTAATTATTGGTTTTTTATTTTTTATTCGCTTATAACTGCTTCAATTCCTATTGTTTTCAGGTCTTGCCAAAAAGAAATAAAAGACTTTGTTACGACGTTAGCTTCTAAAATTGTTAGATTTTTTTTAAGTACTAATGGTGCAAATGCCATTGCCATACGATGATCTTGATAAGTTTCTACTTTTACATTCTTATTAATTTCTTTTTTATTGGATTTTAAAGAAATAGAATCATCAGAAATAGAAACAATTGCTCCAAATTTTTGCAATTCGATTTGTAATGCAATTAAGCGATCGGTTTCTTTAATTTTTAATGTATGTAAACCTGTAATTGTGCAAGATATTCCTAATGCATAACAACTTACTACCACAGTTTGTGCTAAATCTGGAGTATTAGTGAAATCGGCAATAAAGCTATTTTCTTCTTTTCTTGTCTTTGTTATTTGGATTAAATTATTGGATAAGAAAATGGTTTCAACACCCAACTTAGTGTAAATATTAACCAATTCTCTATCTCCTTGTAAGCTTTCTGCTTTGTACTGACCAAGAATAACGGATGTATCAATTGGAGAAAGTGCTATTAAAGAATAAAAATAAGAAGCTGAAGACCAATCTGATTCAACAACAAAATGACGTTGCTGTAAATATTTCAAAGGTTTTACGTCAATTTTATTTCCTACAAATGAATAAATTCCTCCCAATTGCTTAATCAACCCCAACGTCATTTCAATATAAGGACGAGAAGTGACTTCTCCTTTTAAATGAATCTCTATTCCGTTCTCTAATTTAGTACCAACAAGCAACAATGCAGAAATGTATTGACTACTAACATTAGCTGAAATAGAAACTTTACCACCCTTACTTCTTATTCCATTAATCTTTAAAGGAGGATAACCTTCTTTTTCTAAATAATGAATAGAAGCCCCTAATTCTCTTAAAGCGTCAACCAAAACCTTAATTGGTCGATTGTGCATTCTATCACTACCAAAAATTTGAATAGTTTTTTCCTGACACAATGCATAATAAGCTGTAAGAAAACGCATGGTTGTACCTGCATGATGTACATTGATACTTGTGCTATCAGTATTTATTCCTTGTAGCATAGCTGTAACATCATCTGAATCAGAAAGATTTTCAATAGTCAGTTGTGGAAATAACTTTTGCAACAACAATAAACGATTGCTTTCTGACTTACTTCCAGAAATAACAATTGTTTGATTGCTCACTATTTTTGACTGCTTTAATAGAAGATTCATTCAAATGTTGCTTATTTTAGCTTCTCATTATTATGATGACGATCGTGATCGCGTTTTGTTTTTAGATTCATTTTTTTGTCAAATGCCTTTTGTAAATCAACTCCTGTTTGGTTGGCTAAGCATAATACAACAAAAACAACATCTGCTAATTCTTCGCCTAAATCTTTATTTTTATCGCTTTCTTTTTCAGATTGTTCACCGTATCTTCTTGCAATAATTCTGGCTACTTCTCCTACTTCTTCTGTTAATTGTGCCATATTGGTTAATTCGTTAAAATAACGAACACCATGTTCTTTTATCCAATTATCAACATCTAATTGGGCATTTTTAATATCCATTTATTTTGTATTATTTTTTAAACATTTTTTTCTTCACTACTGTTTCGTAGGCAATCATCAGAATTATAAAAATAATATATCGAACAGCTACATTCTGTAAACAAATTGGATCACCTCCTAATGCACAAATAAAATCACCTGCAATAAGCCACGAAAACAAAAGATAAATTACTGTAAATAATCCGAACTTAATAAGTATATTTTTCATTATTCTTTATGTTGAGAGTCAATACAAATTGTTACAGGTCCATCATTCAATAAGGCTACCTTCATGTCGGCGCCAAAACGTCCTGTTTGTACTTTTTTTCCTAAATCATTTTCTACTTTTTGTACAAAAGCTTCATACATTGGAACTGAAAAATCAGGTTTAGCCGCTCTGACGTATGAAGGTCTATTTCCTTTTTTTGTAGAGGCGTGTAAAGTAAATTGACTAACAATTAATACTTCTCCTTTTACATCAAGAAGCGATTTATTCATCACTCCATTTTCATCTTCAAAAATACGAAGATTAACTAATTTTCCTGAAAGCCAATCAATATCTTGTTGTGTATCGATCTCTTCAATTCCAACTAATACCAATAAACCTAAGCCAATTTGACCCGTAATTTCTCCTTCAACTTTTACAGAAGCTTCTGTTACGCGTTGTATAACTATTCTCAATTTATATATTTTTACTATTCTTTTATTAATTCTATTGTTTCAACAAGTTTAAGCTCCATTGCTTCATAAAACGCTTTAAGTAACGAATAGTCATTTCTACTAATCACAGGTTTTGTTACTCGCAAAACAAAGCCAATTTGCCAAGTATTGTTTTTCAATTCTACAACTTCATACGTCATTCGCAACCCTAATTGATTATTTACCAAGGTTTGATTTTTGGGCATCGAAGCAACTTTATATCCCTTTGGTATTTCTACAACCATTTTGTAAATATCCATAAAAGGATAAATAAAATCAACATTCGACATTCGGTTATCATTTATAAACGGATTTCTTTTATCGCGATAGAATTGCATCGGATTAAATGTTATTGTTTTTTCTGAAGGATTAACCTTTGCAAAATTATATTTTTGAAATGGATATATCACATCTATTTCATTAGGTTGAGTGGTATTTTCTATTCCATTTTTCAAAAAGAATGATTTTTCTCTTTTTTCTATTTCAAATTTATTGCGTTCTATTGCATTTTCTAAATAACGCTTTTTGAATAAGTAAGCTTCATAGAATGTCATTTTTAATTTTAGTTCACCCGTTGCATCGCCATTTTCTTCTAATTTGAGTGTAAACTCCTCCTGCTTATAGGATAATTTTTGAGGTTGAAGTTCTACTTTCTTCACATTTTTCTCATCAATAATCATCCAGCCTTTACCATTTACATCTTCTATTGGCAAAAGATTAATGGCCGATTGTGAATCGGTTGCATCTAACAATACCCATTTGTTATCTACTTTTGCACCAATAATAATATGATTGATAAAAGGTTGAAACAACATTGTAGCTGTTCCGTTTGAACGCGTACTCAATACTACTGGATATGCTTCTATACCAGCAAATTTTAAGGCTCCGTGTAATGCAAGGTTAATATCTGCAGAATTTCCGATTGATTGTCCCCACGCTCTTCTAACTCCAATATCTGGTAAAAAGCTGTATTGTCTATTCCATTTTATTTTATGCTGAATTATTTTAAGTGTTTTTTCAGTTTTTTCAATATTAGACAATCCAGAAAAATTTTCGGCAGCTAATGTTTTCTTCCAAAAGTTGTCATTTCGCAATTCACTACCTAAATTTCTATTTTTTAATAACTCTTTAGCCACTGATTGATCATCATGCGGAATTACTACTAGTGGTTGCATTGGAAACTTAAATTGAGCAAGATTAAAACGAATACTGCTAATTGCATCTTTTTCATTTTCCATCAAAGGCTCTCTTTTAAAAGCTGGAATATTTATTGGTGAAAATTTTAAAACAGTTTCAGATTGATAAACTGGCTGCATCCATTGTTTTGATGATAAATTGCGAGTTCTATCGTTCGATTTTTTTACGTTTAAGTCTAAATATCCAGTTATGGAAATCAGATACAATAAATCGTTTGGAATTCGAACAGTATAGTTACTCTTCAACTTAGGAATATCATCTTGATAATACCAAATAGGTATTTCATCTATTGCATTAACAGTTTTAGTGTATTCATATTCGACAACATCTCCTACTAAAATTATCGGTTTTATTTCTTTGATGTAATAATCTGAAGACAATCGTTGGTTATTAGCCTTCTTTATTTCTATTACTTCTTCTTTTGCATTATTAGTTCTAAAAATCTTATAAAATTCAATTTCTACAGTTTCCTGAAAGTAATTATTTGACACATAAGGCAATACCAAATAGGCTTTATCTGCACCTTCTTCTTTGTTTATTTTAATAGTTTTCTTTACATGCTGTATTATTTCGTAACCTCCCTCTTCACTAATTTGAAAAAAAACATTGACATCTTCATTTAATACTACCGCACTCGCAGATAAAAGATTATTGATATCTTGATCAGTTTCTTTACTAATTACTATTGGCTGTAAGGTTGTAGATAAATTCTGCGCGCTAATCCTATAATTGCCAACTATTACTAGTATTATCGCTAAAAAATATTTCATTATTTATTGATGTTTATTTATCAAAAATACGAAACTCCTTTCTTAAATCTTTCTTATTATAAAGGTTTCGTTTACAACAAAATAAAAAACCAAGATTATTCTTCTTGGTTTTTTCCATCTTTATAAATATCTGTACGATAATGTTCTTCTTCTCCATCTAGAATTTGAATGTATGATTTATATCTAGACCAAGCCAATTCATCATTATCTAACGCTTCTTTAACAGCACAATTAGGTTCTTCTCTATGCAAACAATTATTAAACTTACATTGATCTTTTAAGGCAAAAAACTCAGGAAAATAATCACCTACTTCTTGCGGATCCATATCTACAATTCCAAAACCTCTAATTCCGGGAGTATCTATAATAGCTACATCAAATGACAAATCGAACATTTCTGCAAACGTTGTTGTGTGCTGCCCTTGTTGATGTTGTTCAGAAATTTGAGCTGTTTTTAAATTTAATCCTGGTTCAATAGCATTTATCAAAGTTGATTTACCAACACCCGAATGCCCAGAAAACATAGAAACCTTTCCTATCATTCGTTCTTTTATAGCCTCTAATCCCTTTTGTTCTTTAGCAGAAACTCGCAAACATTCATATCCAATTTGAGAATAAATATATTGAAGATACAATTGCTCATTTAATGCTTCCTCAGAATAAGTATCTATTTTATTAAATACTAAAACTGTTTTTATGCTATATGCTTCTGCAGTTACTAAGAAACGATCAATAAAACTAGTTGTTGTAACTGGATTATCGATAGTAACAATTAGAAAAAGTGTATCGATATTTGATGCTATTATATGTACTTGTTTAGATAAATTAACTGATTTTCTTACTATATAATTAGCTCGTGGTTCGATAGTATTGATTACCCCAGTAGTTTCATCATTAGTTGTTTCTAATTCAAACTCAACACGATCACCCACTGCAATTGGATTTGTACTTTTAATTCCTTTTAAACGGAATTTTCCTTTAATACGGCAATTGTAAAATTCCGCATCTTCTCCTTTTACCAAATACCAGCTACCAGTTGATTTATAAACAGTTCCTCTCATAGTGCAAATATATTTTAAAAATAGATGATAAAAAAAGACTATGCGATTTTACACATAGTCTATTTATACTAGATAATAGTCCTTTTATTTTTTATTGATAATCTTGCCTTGTCTATATA
The DNA here is from genome assembly GCA_947626185.1 of uncultured Flavobacterium sp. Taxonomy (GTDB): domain Bacteria; phylum Bacteroidota; class Bacteroidia; order Flavobacteriales; family Flavobacteriaceae; genus Flavobacterium. Next base: position 9,473 of record CANQRD010000030.1, on the reverse strand, counting down.
TACTTTCTTGATGTACTGAAGTGTACATCACTCGAATAAATTCTTCGGTAAAACCTAGGTGTGTTCCCTCCTCCAACATTTTATTCAACATTGCATTCCATCGATCTTGTTGAAAAACAATCACATTATTTTCTAACTTTAGTTTACCAATAGCATCGGATATTTGCATACGTTGACGCAAAACATCTAACAATTTGCTATCCATTTCTTCAATCTGAATTCTAAATCTCTGCAATTGATTAGTAAATTCTTCTGTATCATCTGTTACTTTTCGCAGTTTTAAACTACTCAGAATTGAGGCTAATTGCTCTGGAGTAATTTGTTGCTTTGCATCGCTCCAAGCTTCATCCGGACTAATATGTGTTTCAATCATTAATCCATCATAATTAAGATCTAAAGCCATCTGAGATACTTTTAAAATCTTATCTCTTCGTCCTGTTATATGAGATGGATCGCAAAAAAGAGGAATATCAGGTAGCTCTGACTTGATATTTAATGGTATTTGCCATTCTGGAATATTCCTATATTTGGTTTTTTCGTAGGTACTAAATCCTCGGTGAATTAATCCTAATTGAGTAATATTTGCTTTCTGTAATCGTTCTACTCCACCCATCCAAAGCGCTAAATCTGGATTAATCGGATTTTTCAGCATCACTATTTTATCTGTTCCTTGTAATGCATCGGCAATTTCTTGAACAGAAAAAGGATTTGCGGCCGTACGGGCACCAATCCATAAAATATCTACATTTTTTTGCAAACACAACTCTACGTGCTTTGAAGTTGCTACTTCAGCAGCAGTTAACAATCCTGTTTCTTTTTTTACTTCATTTAACCAATCTAATCCTATTTCTCCAACACCTTCAAAACCTCCAGGCTTAGTTCTTGGTTTCCAAATACCTGCACGAAAAACCTTTACCTCACTCGGTAGGTTTTTAGCAATTTTCATCATCTGATCTGGTGTTTCTGCACTACACGGACCAGCAATAATTGCTGGGGTTTGCCCTTGAAAAACACTCATCCAATCTTTACTCATTTCTTACTTTTTCGTTCATTACAAATTTAAGAAGTAATAAACTATTTTATATTTACAAAATCACTTACAATATATGTTAAAATAAAAACAAATTCATTTTTAAAATATAAAAAAACAACATAAAAATATAAAAACACACATTAAACAAAACATAAACCATTTAATTAACAATCAATAATTAAGTCAAAAAAATCCTTAAATATTTTAAACTTATAAAAAAATTTTCTAACAAAACTCTTTTAAAATATAAATTCTTCTATTTTTCAAACTATAATTAATAATTTTATATTTTATAAATACACACTTTCAATGTCATTACTGCTATTTACTATTATTTTATTTATAGGTGCTTTTGCAGCAGGTTTTGTAGGTTCTTTATCTGGGTTGGGAGGTGGAATTATTATTATTCCTCTTTTATCAGTTTTTTTGGGTGTAGATATTCATTACGCCATCGGAACCGCATTAGTTGCCGTAATTGCTACCTCATCTGGATCTGCATCTGCTTACGTTCGAGAGGGAATTACCAATATGCGCTTGGGTATGTTTTTAGAAATTGGAACAACTGCAGGGGCTGTAATTGGCGCATTAATTTCTACCAATGCACCAACATCTGCATTAGCTATTATTTTTGGAGCAACACTTATTTTTTCGTCAATTAATGGAATTAGAAAAAAAGAAGAACATCTAGTTTTACCAGAACAAGGAAGTACGTTGGCTAAAAAATTGAAACTTTCTGGTAGTTATCCAACCGAAAAAGGAGAAGAACTACATTATAGTATGAAAAATGTTGTAGGCGGTTTTAGCATGATGGGAGTTGCAGGAATGATGTCAGGATTGCTAGGAATTGGATCAGGTGCATTTAAAGTAATTGCAATGGATACAATTATGAAAATTCCTTTTAAAGTTTCTACCACAACTAGCAATTTTATGATGGGAGTAACTGCTATTGCAAGTTCTGTAATTTACATTCAGAAAGGATATATTGAACCAAAAATTTGTATGCCCGTAATTATTGGTGTTTTAATTGGCTCAATGGTTGGTGCAAAAGTATTAATGAAAATTAATACAAAGAAACTAAAGATGTTTTTTGCAGTATTGATTTTCATTATTGCAATAAATATGATTTACAACGGTATTACAGGTAAAATTTAACGATTAGAATTATGAGCTTGTATCATTTTACAGATAAAGATCTTCAAAAAATTATTGGTAATGTATTGAAATATGGCGTAATTATATCACTTTCTGTTTCTGCCTTGGGAGGAATTATTTTACTTTCATCACATTCGTCAGAAACAATTTCATTTACTCATTTTGAAGAAAAAAATGAAAACATTATTAAAGTAGTTCAAGAAATATTGAAAGGCGTTAGTGCATTTAACGGCGAATCAATTATCTTCTTAGGAATTCTTTTATTATTTCTAATTCCAATTGTACGATTAATTCTTTCTTTATTTTCTTTTATGTTGGAAAAAGATAAAATGTATGTAATAATCACATTAATTGTTATTTTAATTATAGCAATTAGTATATCATTCGGTTTTTAACATTATTTTTATCTACATTTGTTTTCAATAATCACAACGGTACTATGTCTATAAAAGTAGAGAACATCAGTAAATATTACGGTGAACAAAAAGCGCTAAACGATGTTAGCTTTAGTATTCCGAAAGGGCAAATTGTAGGTTTTTTAGGTCCGAATGGAGCAGGAAAATCTACTTTAATGAAAATTCTAACCACTTTTATCCACAGTGATGAAGGTAAGGCATACATCAACGAATTTGATGTAGAAACTCAAACCAAAAAAGTACAACAATCTATTGGATACTTACCAGAGCACAATCCGCTTTATTTGGACATGTATGTTAGAGAATATTTACAATTTAATGCATCTATTTACAAAATAAAAAAAGAACGCATTGAAGAGGTGATTTTATTGACTGGATTAGAGCCAGAAGCACATAAACAAATTGGTCATCTATCTAAAGGATATCGTCAACGTGTAGGAATTGCAACGGCACTTTTACACAACCCAGATGTGCTTATTTTAGATGAGCCAACAACCGGTTTAGATCCAAACCAATTGGTAGAAATTAGAGAATTAATTAAAACCGTTGGAAAAGATAAAACTGTTTTTCTTTCTACGCATATTATGCAAGAAGTAGAAGCTATTTGCGATCGTGTAATTATTATTAAAAAAGGTAATATAATTGCCGATCAGTTACTTGCAGATTTGTTAGAAAAACAAGACGAACAAGTTATTTCGGTTGAATTTGATTTTAAGATAGAAATAGAATTCATCAACAAAATTAAAAACCTAATAAAAGCTACGCATATACACGATACAGAATGGGAACTTACGTTTCCGGTTGATAAAGATTATCGTGCTACAGTGTATGATTTTGCGCAAGAACAAGGCCTAAAAACGCTTTCGTTACAGCCAAAAAACAAAAACTTAGAAAAATTATTTAGAGAATATACCTCAACGGAATCATAAAAAAAAAGGTACTTTATTGAAGTACCTTTTTTTTATGATTAAAACAATCCGTTTATTTCTGCATCAATTTTATCAATAATAAAACCTAAATCTTCTGGTTTTTCAACAAAATCTAAATCATCTACATCAATGATTAATAAACGCCCTTTTGAATAATTTTTTATCCAATCTTCATAGCGTTTATTCAACCCGCTTAAATATTCAATAGAAATAGAATTTTCATATTCTCTGCCTCTTTTGTGAATTTGCCCTACCAAATTAGGAACTGTACTTCTTAAATAAATTAGCAAGTCTGGAGCTGCAACAAGTTCTTGCATTAAATCAAACAATGAAGAATAGTTATTAAAATCTCTATTTGACATTAATCCCATTGCATGTAAATTAGGAGCAAAAATATGAGCATCTTCATAGATTGTTCTATCTTGGATAATCGTTTTCCCACTTTCTCTAATTTGTAATACTTGACGAAAGCGGCTATTTAAAAAATATACTTGCAAGTTAAAAGACCATCTATCCATTGAATGATAAAAGTCGTCTAAGTAGGGATTATCTACCACATCTTCATAATGCGGATCCCATCCATAGTGTTTCGACAATAAATCTGTTAACGTTGTTTTTCCTGCGCCAATATTTCCAGCAATAGCTATATGCATTACGGTAGTTTTATTTGATAATTAGTTAATTTATGATCTGCAAAAATACTCAATTTTTGAGTGTTATAAAAGAAGGATTTTATTGTTTTTTCTTGTATTTTAATTTCGTACTGCTTATTTTTTGCCATATCAACAAAATAAATTTTATTATTGAAAAGGAAAAAAAGCTGTTCGTTATTTACTATTTGAATTTGATCGTAATTAGTTCCTAAATTATACTTTACCGTTTCATTTCCATGAATATCTATTCCATTTATAACATTAGTATCGGTAACCCAATACAAATTATTTATATTTGATTGATATGTTTTTATTCCTGTTTCCTTAATTGTAGTAATTGTATGTAAAATTAAGGTACTTAAATTATACATAACTACTGAACGATTGGCTTGATTAACAATCCATAAATTCTTACCTGTACTTGACGCTACATAAGCAGGATCTAAATTGGGAAAACGAGCAGGAAGATCAATTGTGTTTAATAAAGAAAATTCTTTGCTTGTAATTACAATTGTTCTAAAATCACCATAATACAAAACAGGAAACAAAGGATTACTCAAATCTACCTGTGTTAATTTACCAAATTTAGGTAAACTAAATTTATTAGTTGAATATTTACTTTGTTTTCTAAGTACATCCCCTTCTAATGTATATATATTATCGAATAAATCTCTAGACAAAAAAACTTCGTTTTCTTTTAACGCTTCTGTATTGAGCAAGGTTGCATTAATTTGTGCTTGTTGTGGATAAGTAAATACAGTAACTAGTCCGATAAGAATTGTTAAAAGAATTTTCATATTACTTTTTTATAAAGGTTTGGAAAGTAAAATCATATAAATGTTTTTCATCTTTAGGATGATAAACTTCTTTATCTAACATCCAATTTTCTTTTGAAAACTCAGGAAAAAAAGCATCTCCTTCAAAGAAGGAATGAATTTGAGTAAGTTCTATTTTATCAGCAATTGGCAAAGCTAAATTATAAATTTCTCCTCCACCAATAACAAAAATCTCTTCATTTGTATTGGCTAATTGAATAGCTTCGTCTAAACTACGAACAGCAAAACAATTTTCTGGTACCTGATAATCCGTTTGTCTAGTAATAATAATATGTTTTCTATTAGGTAAAGGCTTTGGAAACGATTCAAAAGTTTTTCGCCCCATAATAATATAATGATGCGATGTCAATTCTTTAAAATGTTTAAAATCATCTGGTAAATGCCAAATAATTTTATTGTCTTTTCCTAAAACATTATTTTCGCCAACAGCAGCTATTAAGGTTATCATTTTTATTGTTTTAATTCATTTTCATTTTGCTGCAAATCGCGCTGAACATCTACTAAAGGATAATCTTTTTCTACTTTTACTCTTAATTCTTTTATTTTCTCTTGCTGCAAAATAACTAGTCGAGCTGTTTCTTGTTCTTGCCAAGCCTTACCCATAAATCGATTAACTATATAAACATTAATTACATGAAAAAAAACTAACAGTGCCCATGCGCCAACTACATAACCCCACCAAACACCAATTTCTGCAGGATTTTGCACCCACATATTATAACCATAAATAGCGATTGAACCTAAAATAAAAACAACGATATGGAATAACACCATACGTCTTTGTTTAATTCTTGATTTTGCGTACTCGTACTGTTTAATTGTTTCTTGTTTTTCCATAGCATTTTTATATTTATACAGATACTTTTCCTTTTATTGCTGGGTGAGATTCATAATCTAATAAGGTAAAATCGTCAAAAGTAAATTCAAAAATATCTTTTACATTAGGATTAATAATCATCTTTGGCAATGCAAAAGGTACTCTTTGTAATTGTAAATTTACTTGGTCAATGTGATTGTTGTAAATATGAACATCACCAAATGTATGTACAAAATCTCCAGGCTCTAAGTCACAAACTTGGGCGACCATCATTGTCAATAAAGCATAAGAAGCAATATTGAATGGAACGCCTAAAAATACGTCTGCACTACGTTGGTATAATTGACATGACAATTTACCGTCTGCTACATAAAACTGAAATAAAGAATGGCAAGGAGGTAAAGCTGCTTTATTATTAGCAACATTTTCTGCAAAAGAAACAGAAGTATCTGGCAATACACTCGGATTCCAAGCCGTAACCATCATACGTCTACTATTGGGATTAGTTTTTAATGTATCTATTACTTCCTTTATTTGATCTATTCCTTCGCTGTTCCAGTTTCTCCATTGGTGTCCATAAACAGGCCCTAAATTTCCGTTTTCGTCTGCCCATTCATCCCAAATACGAACACCATGTTCTTGTAAATAAGCAATATTCGTATCACCTTTTAAAAACCATAGCAATTCGTAAATTATTGATTTTAAATGAACTTTTTTTGTGGTTACAATAGGGAATCCTTCGGATAGGTTAAAACGCATTTGATAACCAAAAATACTTTTAGTTCCAGTACCTGTACGATCGCCCTTTTGCACTCCGTTATCAAGAATTTCTTGAACTAAATTTAAATATTGTTTCATAATTATACGTTTTACTTACTTTCTCTTTTTGTTATTTCATCTCGCAAACTAGCTGCGGTTTCATAGTCTTCATTTACAATTGCTTCCTGTAGCAATCTATTCAACTCTTGTAAACTATGTCTATTATAGTCAGTTTCTTCAATATCGAATTCTAAAAACTGTTCTACTTGATCGGCAATATCGTTCTCCGTAAAACTCTCTTCTGATTCTTGAGTATTATTTAAAATAATTCCTGCTTTATCCATAATAGTAGGATAAGTATAAATCGGCACAAAGAATCGAATTGCTAACGCAACGGCATCAGACGTTCGAGCATCAAGTACAACTTCCTCTCCATTTCTGCCCCAAACTAAACTTGAAAAAAACACCCCATCTACTAGTTTATGTATAATTACGTGTTTAAGCTCTAAATGAAATGAATCTGCAAGACTCTTAAATAAATCATGAGTTAATGGTCTTGGTGGTTTAATTTCCTCTTCAATAGCAACTGCAATTGACTGAGCTTCAAAAGCCCCGATTACAATTGGAAGTTTTCTATCTCCAATTTCTTCATCTAAAATTAATGCATACGCGCCATTTTGGGCGTGACTATATGATATACCCTTGACAATAAGCTTTATCAAACTCATAACTTCTTGTAAAAAAAATAACTAAAACCAAAGATAAAAAAACAATCTTTGATTTTAGTTATATAAAATTATTCTTTAAGAAATTAAATTAAGCGTTTTTCGCTTTAAATTCTTTTAACTTTTCGATTAACTCTGGTAAAACTTGGAAAGCATCTCCTACAATTCCGTAATCAGCTACCTTAAAGAAAGGAGCTTCTGGATCTGTATTGATAACTACTTTTACTTTTGATGAATTTACCCCTGCAATATGTTGAATTGCCCCAGAAATTCCAACAGCAATGTATAAGTTTGCAGCAACTGGTTTACCTGTTTGTCCAACGTGTTCTTCATGTGATCTCCATCCCACATCAGATACCGGTTTAGAACAAGCTAATGCAGCACCTAAAACGTCTGCTAATTCTTCAATCATTCCCCAGTTTTCTGGTCCTTTCATACCACGACCTCCGGAAACAACGATATCTGCATCTGCAATAGTAACTTTTCCTGATACTTTTTCAACTCCTTCTACTTTTAAGCTAAAATCTGCATCGTTCAAAGCTGGTACAAAATCCTCAATTGCTACTGCAACTTCAGATTCTACCAATCCGTAAGAGTTTTTTGCTAATGCAATTACTTTTACATCTGTAGCAATTTCTGTGAAGTTAAATGCTTTGTTAGAAAATCCGTTTCTTTTTACAACAAAAGGAGAAGTACTTTCTGGTAAAGCAATTACGTTTGATGCAAATCCGGCTTCTAAAGCTACTGCTACTGCAGGAGCTGCATATAAACTATCTGTTGATGATGACAAAACAATAACTTTTGCTCCTTCTTTTACAGCTGCTTGCTTAATTACATCTGCATAAGCTTTAGCGTTGAAAATGTTTAATTTATCGTTAGATACTTTTAATACTTTGCTAACTCCGTATTTTCCTAATTCGTTTACATCAGAAGCATTTACTGTAACAGCCGTAACTGTTGTTCCTAAAGCATCTGCTACTTTTTTTGCATAAGAAGCTAATTCTAATGCTACTTTTTTAAATTTTCCTTCTGCTGATTCAGCATATATTAAAACTGACATATTCTTTTCTTTTTAAATTAAAATGATAGATTAGATTACTTTAGCCTCGTTGTGTAACAAGTCGATTAACTCCTGAACGTTGTCTGGAGAAATCATTTTACAAGCAGATTTTGCAGCTGGTTTTTCAAACTTAACAGTTTTTGTAGCTCCATCAGTTCCTACAGCTTCTAATACTGTAAGTGCTTTAGTTCTAGCAGCCATAATACCACGCATGTTTGGTATGCGCAAATCTTTTTCATCTACTAATCCTTTTTGCCCACCAATTACCATTGGAAGTTTTCCAGAAATAGTTTCTTTTCCTCCATCAATTTGGCGAATTGCTGTAACAGAAGCTCCATCAATTTCTAATCCTTCGCAAGAACCTACAAAATCAAATCCTAAAAGAGCAGCCATCATTCCTGGCACCATTCCTCCATTATAATCTAATGATTCTTTTCCTGCAAGAACTAAATCATATCCACCATTTTTAACTACCTCAACTAATTGTTTTGCCACGAATAATCCGTCAGTCGGATTTGCGTTTACACGAATTGCTTCGTCTGCTCCAATAGCTAAAGCTTTTCTTAATGTAGGCTCAGTATCTGCGCCTCCAACATTTACTACAGTTACGGTAGCACCTTGTTTTTCTTTGAACCAAATAGCACGTGTTAAAGCATATTCATCATTAGCATTAATCACAAATTGTACTCCATTTGTGTCAAACTCAGTATCACCGTTAGTGAAGTTGATTTTAGACGTAGTATCAGGTACGTGGCTGATGCAAACTAATATTTTCATTATTATTATAGTTTTTGTGTTTTACAATATTATATTAGAGAACGAAAATAAGAATTAATTTCCAATATCTTACTATGCAGGCATAGTATTAGCTTAGGATTAAGCTGTTAAAAATTTACTAAAAAACAATAGAACAAAGAAAGTTTACATGAAATAATATTTACATAATTATTTTCATTTAGTTAAAAACCAAAAAAAATAAAAACTTCTTAAAAAGAATCGCTTTGTTTTTTACATATATATACCCGTTGTGCATTTTAAATAATAGGTTTCTTTAAAGTATTTAGATTTCTGTTGAGTAAAAATTTATTAATAT
>CANQRD010000029.1 GCA_947626185.1 uncultured Flavobacterium sp. | reverse complement strand
TGGCAAACATACGCATGACGATTTCGGCTAATGATTCATTTAGTAAAGAAAACGTAATTGACAAATTAGATCAAACTATTGACGAAATGCGCCGTATATCAAGAAATCTGATGCCTGAAACACTAAAGAATATTGGGTTAGAAATTGCCCTTAAAGAATTGTGTGAAACCATGACACAGAAATATTTTACCATTCAGTTCGAAGCTTTTAATTTGTCAGAAAATATTCCGTTTAAAACGCAAATAGCGTTATATCGTATTGCTCAAGAAAGTATTAGTAACATTACAAAATATGCTCAGGCAACTAATGTCATTGTACAAATCAGTCAAAATAAGAATATTCTAAACCTGACTATTGAAGACGACGGAATAGGGTTTGATAAATCTGAAATCGTATACGGATTAGGCATAAAGAATATAGAAAACAGAGTTCAATTAATTAATGGAACTATTGAAATTACTTCAAATAAAGGAGAAGGAACTACTATAAATGTAGAGTGCTATGTATAATAACAAGATAAAACTAGCAATAGTTGACGACCATCCGATGATTTTAGAAGGATTGAAATCGCTTTTAAAAAAAGACCCTAAATTTCATATTTTATCATTTACCAAGGGAGTAACCGTAATTGATTTTATTCAGGAAAACACAATAGATGTAGTTTTATTAGATATTGTTTTAAGCGACGGAAACGGATTAGATTTTTGTAAAATAATTAAACAGAAGGCACCCAAATCTATTGTAATTGCGTTAAGCAATCAAGCTGAAAGAAGTATTATTTTTCGATTTTTAGAAAATGGCGGAAACGGATATATTTTAAAAAATGCAGATTCGCAAGAAATAATCGAAAATATAGAAAAAGCTCTGAATGGCGATTTAGCATTGAGTAAAGAAGTACAGGAAATTATGTTACGAACAGCTATTACAAATTTTGAGCTTCCCAGATTAACTAAAAGAGAAAAACAAATTCTCCAAGCAATTGCCAAGGGTAATACTTCTGCTGAAATAGCCGAACAGTTATTTATTTCCCTGATAACAGTAGAAACCCATCGGAGAAATTTATTACAAAAGTTTAAAGCTAAAAATATGATAGAATTAATTAAGATAGCTATTGAAAATCAATTAATTTAAATTAATTGTAATAGGTAAAATTATAATCCATTTATTTTTTCTAATTTATTTTTTAATTAAATAAAACGATTGTAAAGTCTTTATTTACAAAGTTATTTGGACTTTTGTAAGATAACAAAGGGTTATAAGACTTTGTGTAATTTAGCAAACAAAACCTAAAACTCTGTTTACCAAGTACTCCAAAAAGATAGTATAGAATTAGATATAGTAAACCATTTACCGCTATATAAAGAAAGATATACTATTGAAAGCACGAATACTTATTTAGATAGCTTTCGTTCTTTACTCAATAGATTTGCTACGAAACTTTCTAGCTGGATAGCATTGAACTTCAGAGTTTTTATTATTATAGGGTTGAAAAGTTTTACAAAATTAGAAAGTTAAGATGATTTTGCTCTAAAAAAACATAAATAAAATTTCTATTCTCCTTATTATTAAACAGTTATAAGCTTCATGAATTTCTATCACAGAAAACTATATAATGAATTCATTTTTCACAAGAAAGAATAGACTAACTAATTACCATTTTTTTTTTTGTAGTGTTATAGAATACTTTAATTTTGATTAATTTTGACATTCAAAAAGTACAAAATAAAATTATGATATTATCAATAGTTGGGTATGGAGATCCCGTATTGCGAAAAGTTTGCACAGATATTACGAAAGATTACCATAACCTAAATGAATTAATCGAAAATATGTACGAAACAATGTATTCTGCCAGTGGAGTTGGTTTAGCAGCACCTCAAGTTAGTTTACCCATTCGTCTGTTTATAGTTGATTGTGCTCCTTTTGCTGATATGAAAGGAAACACACCAGAAGAAGAAACATTTTTAAAAACTTATAAAAAAGTATTTATTAATGCAAAGATTTTAAGTGAAGAAGGCGAAGAGTGGACCTTTAATGAAGGTTGCTTAAGTATTCCAGACGTACACGAAAATGTGGTAAGAAAAGAGCGCATTACAATCGAGTACTACGATGAAAATTTTGAAAAGCACACAGAAGTTATTGATGGATTGGCAGCTCGTGTTATTCAGCATGAATATGATCATATTGAAGGAATTTTGTTTACAGATAAATTATCTACCCTTAAAAAGAAATTAATTGCAAAGCGATTAAACAATATTATGGAGGGAAAAGTATTTACAGATTATAAGATGCGTTTTTTTGCTAAAAAAGGCAGATAGGAATTGTTATTTCAATAGAAATTAAGATATTTATAAAAAATATAAAAGTAAATTAAAAGAAGATGAGTTTAGAAAAGGTATTAGCTATTTCTGGAAAACCAGGATTATTTGAGTTAATTGTTCAAACACGTACAGGATTTATTGCTGAATCGTTAATTGACGGAAAAAGAAGTACTGTAGGATTAAAAAATAATGTGAGTTTATTAGCTGAAATTTCAATATACACACACGACGGAGAAATTAAATTATTTGATGTGTTTAAAAATATAGCCGAAAAAGAAAACAACGGAGAGGCAATTTCTCATAAAGTTTCAGATCCTGAATTAATTGCTTATTTTAGTGAAGTTTTACCAAATTTTGATAGCGAAAGAGTGTATAACTCTGATATAAAAAAAGTGATTAACTGGTACAACATTGTGCAAAAAAGAGGTTTAATTGCCGAGGCATTTTCTGGTTCAAAAGAAGTTTTAGCTGAAGAAGCAAAATAATTAAATTATAAAAAATAAAAAAGCTCGTTTTTAAAAACGAGCTTTTTTATTTTTGTCTACATACTAATTAAAAAAATATGCATACAAAAGAAGAAAAACTAGAGGCGATTGGTCGCCTGTTAGATATCATTAATGACTTGAGAGAGAAATGTCCATGGGATAAAAAACAAACTTTTGAATCACTTCGCTCTTTAACGATTGAAGAAGTGTATGAGCTTGCTGATGGAATTGCTGTTGCAGACATGGATGAAGTACACGGAGAATTAGGTGATTTGTTGATGCATATTGTTTTTTATGCAAAAATGGGTAGTGAACAAAAATTATTTGATGTAAAAACAATTGCTGATCGAATTTGCGAAAAACTGATTTATCGCCATCCACATATTTATGGAAATGTAGAAGTAAAAGATGAAAAAGAGGTGTTGGAAAATTGGGAAAAACTTAAACTAAAAGAAGGAAGAAAATCAGTATTGGCTGGTGTGCCTAAAAGTTTACCTGCTGTAATAAAAGCACTTCGCATGCAACAAAAAGCAAAAGGAGTTGGATTTGAATGGAGTAATAAGGAAGAGGTTTGGTTAAAAGTTGAGGAAGAAATCAGAGAGTTTAAAGTAGAAGAAAATGCTGGCAACAGAGAATTAATGGAAAAAGAATTTGGAGATATTTTATTTTCATTGGTTAATTACGCTCGTTTTGTGGGTATAGATCCAGAATATGCTTTATCTCAAACTAATAACAAATTTCTCAATCGTTTTCAGACGATGGAAGAAATGATTATAAATGAACAAAAAGAAATTCATGGACTATCTTTAGAAGAATTGAATGAATATTGGAATAAATCGAAATTGAATGAATAAAAAAATACTCATTTTAACTAAAATTATTATAATTCACTAAATTGATTAAAAATTAATATTTTTTAATATCAATAAATATTAATTACTCACTAATAATTAGTATTATTAGGATATTTGATTGTTTTTTAGTTAATTTGCTTTGCCGTAATTCAATAGGAAATAATAAAAAACAAATTAGATAAGTAGCCAGGTCTTAATTTAATAAAAAAAAGTCTCAACATTTGCTGAGGCTTTTTTGTTATTTAATGATGACGTTTATTTTGCTCATCTTGTTTTTTAGCTGCTTTTTTTAATGAATAAATTAAGTAAACAAAGAAGATAATAAATCCAATAAATGATAGCCAATTTGCTTCTAATGACCAAATATTTTGTACGTCAAAATTAAAAATCCCAAATACTAAAAGAAATAATACTAAATAGGTAACTGTTTTTTCAAAATTTTTTTTGCTCATAATAAAATTAAATTGTCATCGAAAATAAGGTTCTCTCTGGTTTGTTTCTTTGTAAACGCATATCAAATGCCATACAAATATTACGTACAAAAGCTTTTCCTTTTTTATTAATTACTATCTGATTATTATGAATTGAAATTAAGCCATCTTTTTCCATTTCTTTTAAATTATCAAAAATAGCAGGGAAATCAATTATAGAATCAGCGTTATTCAAATTCGTTTTGAAATTACAAATTAAATTTAATATATGCTGTCTAATAATTAAATCTTCTCGATTTAAAATATGTCCTTTTACCACTGGAATTTCATTATTTTCTAAATGATGAAAATATTGATCAATGTCTTTTTCATTTTGTGCAAAAGCAGTCCAACAATCACTAATAGAAGAAACGCCTAAACCAATCATCACTCCTGTTTTGGAAGAAGTATATCCCATAAAATTTCGATGTAATTCTCCTGAATTCATTGCTTTGTAAAGTGAATCAGATTTTAAAGAAAAATGATCCATGCCAATTTCTAGGTAACCTTTTTCTTCTAATAATTTTTTTCCAGTTTCATAAAGTTTTCTTTTTGCTTCGTCTTTAGGCACATCTTCATCGTTAAATCCGCGTTGCCCATTTCCTTTTATCCAAGGTACATGAGCATAACTATAAAATGCTAAACGATCTGGCGATAGTGATTTAGTTTTTTCTATAGTATCAATAATATGTTTTTCTTCCTGAAAGGGTAATCCAAAAATGATATCGTGAGAAATGGATGTATAGCCAATTTCTTTAGCCCAAAGAGTTACTTTTGCTACATCATGAAATTTTTGATTGCGATGAATAGCTTTTTGAATGTCTGGATTGTAATCCTGAACACCAAAACTTACTCTTCTAAAGCCAAGTTCGTATAGAGTTTCTAAATGATTTTTGGTTGTATTGTGTGGATGACCTTCAAAGCTAAACTCATATTCTTTGGCTTTTTCAGCTTTTGATAATATTCCTTCAATAAGTGTTTTTAAGTTTTCTGGTGAAAAGAAAGTAGGCGTTCCTCCACCTAAATGGATTTCTTTAATTATTGGTTTATCTATTAATAATCTGCAATATAAGTCCCATTCTTTAAGTACAGCTTTAATATAGGGAGATTCAACCTCGTGGCGAATTGTTATTCGTTTATGGCATCCGCAAAAAGTACATAATTGCTCACAATATGGTAAATGAATATATAAGCTAATTCCTTGTAGCGTATTTGTACGATCAAATTGTATTTTAATGTTTTCGAACCATTTTTTTTTAGAAAAACACTCATTATCCCAATAAGGAACCGTTGGATAACTAGTATATCTCGGCCCCGGAACGTTGTATTTATTTATTAAGTAAGATATCATTTTTAGTATATTTGTATCAAAAATAACAGTAAAACAACACTGTGTTACTGATATTTGTCACTTTTGAATAAAAATAATTAAATTAAATTAAGATGAAAAATATTTTTTTAACATTTGTATTAGCTGTTTTTTCATTTTCATCTGTTATAGCACAAGAGAGTGTGTCTACAGATAAAAGTGTAGTAGTAATAGATCAATTTAAAAGTATTCTTAAAAAGCAACCTGGACTATTAATTGATGTTCGCACACCTGAGGAATATAAAGAAGGTACAATTCTAGGTGCTATTAATATTGATTTTTTAGATGATAACTTTAAACAAGAAATGGAAAAATTAGATCCAAAGCAGGCAGTTTATATTTTTTGTCAATCTGGTAAAAGAAGCGCAAAAGCACATAAAGTACTTACAGAACTTGGTTTTGAAAATGTTTACGAATTAGCAGGTGGTTACTCAGCTTGGATTGATATGTAATGAAGCTTTTTTTATTATTTATTTAAGAATTTAGACGTGGTTTTTGATTAAAAAAATGCTATTTTTGAAAAAAAGGTAAACTATGGATACAGCATCATTTGGAGGTTTTTTAAGAACATTAATTATAATAGTTCTATGTTATTATGCTTTTAAATTTGCTATGCGTTACTTATTTCCTCTTTTTGTAGTAAAGATGGCAAAAAAAATGGAACGCAATTTTCAGCAACAAGCACAAGATTTTTATCAACAACAGCAACAAAATAATTCTAATAATCAAGAGCGAAATTTTCATCAAACTAATACAACAGGTAAAGAACAAGTACCTCGATCAACAAAAATAGTAGGTGAATATATTGACTTTGAAGAAATTGATAAAAATAATTAAGAGCTCCTAAAAGGAGCTTTTTTATAAGGTTAAATGTCCAAAGTATTTACTTAAATCAAATAAATATTAATAAAGCTACTTAACCAATTGTTCAAATTCCTTTTGGACATCCAGCCATAATTTCTAGTTGGATAGTGTGGAACTTTATGGTTTTATTGTTGTGTAATAGAACTAAATCAGTTTTAAAAAAACAATATAACTTTATTAATTTCGTCTAGTTTTTACTCATAATTTTCGTCTGTTTCCTCTAATACTTTTACCTCATAATAAGGAACAAACGCTTCTAAAGCATTTTTATATTCGCTTTTGCGAATTCCAAGTTCAATTTCGCAGCTCATATCCATTTTTTGATTGAGTACATTAAGATTCTTTTCCTTAATTACTCGCATTACATTATTCATGTCTTTATATTCAAAACGAACTTTAAACTTTTTGTCAATTGTTTTTTCTATAATATCAGCTACTTCCATAGCCATTTGTGCAGTAGCTCTATAAGCTGTAATAAGTCCTCCAACACCAAGTTTTATACCGCCAAAATAACGTACAACAACAATAAGAATATTGGTAACTTCAAAAGATTGAATTTGTCCATAAATAGGCGCCCCAGCTGTATTACTAGGTTCGCCATCATCATTTGCTCGATAATAAACTTGTTCTGCACCTAATTGAAACGCATAACACCAATGACGGGCATTATAATGTTGTTTTCTAATGCTGTCTAAAATATCTTTTACTTGCTCTTCCTTTTCAATAGGAAAAGCATAACCAAAAAATTTACTGTTTTTTTCTTTATATAAAACCTCTTCAGTAGGTTCGCTAATAGTTTTGTAAAAATCTTTTTCTTCCGTCATTATTTTGCTTTTATAATCTGCAATTGATTATCTAAAATAGTTTTTGTTTCTATTGATTGAAAATTACTAAAGATAGGAGCTTTTTTTCCTTCATGAAGTAGCGTATTACCTATAAAAATACGAGCTTCATCCCATAAATTAGCATCGATAAAATGTTGTAATGTTGTTGCACCTCCTTCAATAACTACTGATATCATTTTTTGTTCGTACAATATTTCTGCAATTTGAAGAGGTAAGTTTTTATTAAAATCGGCAAAAATATAGGTAACCTCATTAGTCGATTGCAAAGTTTTATTGGCCGTAATGCATATTGTTTTTACTTCTCCAGAAGTAATGGCATGATTAGAATCAATGCTTCCTTGTTTGTCAATATAAATTCTTGTAGGATTACGACCAAACCATTTTCTGGCTGTTAAAGAAGGATTGTCGTCTTTTACAGTTTGTGTGCCAACTAAAAAACTCATTTCTTCGGTACGCCATTGGTGAACAGTTTGTTGAGAAATAGTGTTGGAAATCCAAAATGGACGATGAGAGTCTTTGTGTAAAGGAGCAATAAAATTATCTAATGTTTGTGCCCACTTTAATATTATGTAAGGGCGTTTTTTTTCATGAAACGTAAAAAAACGCTTGTTAACTTCCTGACATTCTTTTTCTAATACACCAATAATTACTTCAATATTGTTGTCTTTTAGTTTTTTAATTCCATTGCCACAAACTTTTGCAAAAGGATCAATAGTGCCTATAACTACCTTCGGAATTTTACGTTCTATAATTAAATCGGTACAAGGAGGAGTTTTTCCAAAATGACTACAAGGTTCTAAACTTACATATAATGTACTTTTAGATAGTAAGTCTTTATTGCGAACTGAATTAATTGCATTTACCTCTGCATGCGCACCGCCATAAGCAGAGGTATATCCTTCTCCTATAACTTTATTGTTATACACAATTACAGCACCTACAGAAGGATTGGGTAAAGCAGTAAAAATTCCTTTTTTAGCTAATAAGATGCAGCGAGAAATGTAGTATTCGTGTTTTTCCAAAATTGTTTAATGATGTATCTTTGAACAAATTTAATCCTTTTTAGCTAATACAAAATTGTTTTAGTACTTTAACTATGCAAATAAGAGCGTTACAACAACTCTATATTGATCGATTAACTTCAGTATATGACGAGCAAGAAGCACAGCAAATTTTTCTTTTTTGTTTAAATGAAATAGAAGAAAAGTCAAGAATTGATTTACTAATGAATCCAGATTTAACAACTAATCAAGAACAAAAATGGTTAGATGTTTTACAAAGCTTGGAAGAGGAAAAACCTGTTCAATACATATTTGGGAAAACCTATTTTTACGGTTATACCTTTAAGGTAAATGAGCACACGTTAATTCCTCGTCCAGAAACAGAAGAATTAGTAGAATGGATTGTTGCCTCAGTAAATAAAAATGAAAAAATTTCTGTTTTAGATATTGGAACAGGCAGCGGTTGCATTGGCCTTACTTTAGCAAAATTATTGCCCAACGCAGAAGTAACCCTTCTAGACGTTTCAGAAGAGGCTTTAAAAGTAGCTAAACAAAATGCATTAGCTCTTGGTTTAGAAGTAAAGCTAATCCACAAAGATATTTTATCAATAGAAAACTTTACTAAACCTTTTGATGTTATTGTTTCTAACCCTCCTTATGTAAGAGAAATGGAAAAAGTAGAAATTAAAAATAATGTTTTAAACTACGAACCACATACAGCATTGTTTGTTAGTGATGCTGATCCTCTTATTTTTTATAGAAAAATAGCACAATTGGCGTATGATAACCTTGTGAGAAATGGATTTTTGTTTTATGAAATTAATCAATATTTAGGACCTGATACTTTAAGTTTATTAGAGACGATAGGTTTTCAACAAAATATACTAAAAAAAGATTTAATGAATAACAATAGAATGACACGCTCTGAAAAAGAAACTCAATTCTTCTAGGTTAAGAAAAAGACAGAATTTAATGGAGTTTGAAAAATTTAGTACCCAATTCTAGTACCCAAATCTATTTTATTAAGTTTTTATTTAGAATAATAATTAATAAATTTCATAATATCATCTTAAAGTAATTTTTTCAACCAATATTTTGTGTAATAGTTAACTTATAAAAAATAGTACAGATTTGTACTATTTTAATTATTCTTTTTTATAAGATTTGCATAGGCACAATTTTATTTTTTTAATAATTCTTCAATATCTTTTTTTGTTAATACTTTAGAGTATTAAATTTAGATTACTAAATAAGCAACAAAAATACAATAAATATAATGTATTTTAAACAGTAGTATGGAAGTACTGATTTTGAATATAAAATAACAATATATTATGGCAATTCTCACTTAAAACAATTGGTTTGTATAAAAATTAATGTTAAAATTAATCTAAATTAACAACTTCTTCTGTTTTTGGTACATTTTTTGGATTTATCTTTGTAACATAAAAAATGAATTATGATTTTGGCTTTAACTGTTTCGTTGTTTCCGTCATGTGGTATGGATATGGTGTCTGAAAAATTACATAATGATAGTGATAGTAAGCACCTAGATTTGTTGAAAAAAGAAGATACAGAAGGTGTCTTTTTTAAAATTATTGCACAAGATTCTTTGCAAATAGTTACTATAAGTAAGGAAGGAATTATATATACAGGCTTAAAACCGAATGCTAAAATTGTTTTTCCATACGAAGAACCTTTAATTGATGGAGAAAGTCGTATTTACAGATCTTCAACGGAAAATGAACAAATAGAGATGACGATTTATAAAGATGAAAATGCAAGATCGTTTTTAGATGGAAGATTTGATTACTCTGTAGCAGTTAGTTTAGTTAAAAATGAAAAAGAACCTATTGATTTTGCTTGTTTTGGACATTATATATATGATCAAAAATTATCAGGAAACTGGATATTTAAAATGTTTGAAAACAAACGAATAGAAGATTTAGGAATTAATCAGATACCTTTGGTATGTATCGATGTCAATACGCGTAGTTTTTCAGGAAGTGGTGGAAATCATATGATTTATGGAGACGTAGTTTGTGAAGGAGATTCAATTTCATTTAAAATTGTATTGTCACCAGAATATGTTTCTGTAAATAAATCTAAAGAAAGAGACTTATTAGAAGTACTAGAGTTATGCGATCGATATGAATTAGATGGCGATGATTTGAATCTGTATATAGGAGATCAATTGAAATTACAATTTTTTAGAGATACTTATAATTTTTAAAATAAAAGCCAAGATAACTTCAGTTTATAATTTGAAGAGACAAGTAATAATGAGGTAGATAACAAATAAGAAAGGTTATTTGTGATTTTAAATCATATTTTTTATAATCTACGATAAAAACTAGATTGATGTTGACTGTTTTTTTGTTTATTACAGAAGGAGCTAAATTAGATTTTGCTTCAATTTCACGACAGGCTTTCATTGATTTTAAATGGTCGTATTTGTCATCAATTTTCTTTCCATTTAGATCGGTGCAAATGGTAATACTGTAAATCTTCAGCAAAAAGTGGACATCTAAGGACTGAAAATTAAGATAGTGTTTTCTAAAAAAAATGTAACTTTAATTATGGGAACACCGAAGAAAAAAACCGCAGAATCATTTGTAAAAGACATTCGCAACAATACACGTTGTATTTTCACTGCAGAACAAAAGATTTTAATCGTTATGGAAGCCTTATGAGCAGAGACTTCCATTGCTGAGTTGTGTAGAAAATACAGCATTAACCAATCTCAATTTTACAAGTGGAATAAAGAGTTTCTAGAAGCAGGTAAAAAGCGATTATCTGGCGATGTAACGCGTGAAGCTACCAGTAGTGAAGTAACGGAACTAAAGAAGGAAAATGCTCGATTAAAAGAGATGGTTGCTGATTTGGTTTTACGCTACGACATTGTAAAAAAAGTTTGGATATGTTAGATTAAAAGATCAATTCAAACGCTATATGAGATTAACTACTAGTGAGAAATAGGAGATAATTCGGCAAGTTACACGCAGTGAGTTAGGTGTAAAACGAACCTTGCAAGGGTATGGAATTGCTCGTAGTACGTTTTACAAATGGTACCAAAGTTATCTGGAGAATGGATTGAAAGCATTAAAGCCTAAACAGCAAATCTCTAACCGACAATGGAACAGTATTCCAGATTCTCAAAAAGACCTTGTGGTTGAATTAGCTTTAGAATATCCCGAATTATCATCAAGAGAATTGGCATTTAAAATTACCGATGAATAAGGGGTTTATTTATCGGAATCCAGTGTATATCGCATCTTAAAGCAACGCGGATTGATTGCTGCATTACAGCAGGTACATCATTCACTGGGAATTATACGATTCGATGAAGGCTGAAGATGTGAAAAGAACGGTTGACTTAGCTATTACAAAGACTAGATTAAAAACAAAAAGAAGCCAAAGCTGCTGTCGGATAATGGTCCTTGTTATGTTTCAAAAAAACTAAAAACGTATTTAAAAGATCATCTAAAAATGCGGTTAAACTAAATCATTTTTATCATCCAGCAGAATTAATTCAAGCGTTAAATGAATTTGTAGAAAATTACAATAATAACAGATATCACGAAGCTTTAAACAACCTAACACTAGCTGATGTTTACTATGAAAGATCGGATAAAATACTCAAGCAAAGAACTATTATTAAACAAACACTGTCTGATTTTCTACAAGAAAGTGCACAATTTAGTTTGAAGATATACAGAACAGCTAAAAATAAAGCAATCCATTACTCAGATAGAGGTTTACAATACTGTTCTGAATATTATCAGCTTCTTTACTAAATAAAAACAATATTACTTGCTCTATGACATAAAAGTATAATTGTTATCAAAATGCATTAGCTAAAAGAATTAATTGAATATCAAAAGAACTAATAAAAGAAAATATTTATATTTAGAATAAGTTTATACCTAATCTAGGATTAAATATACTCACTCAAAATTATTTCTATAAAAAAATCCAGAGAGAAAAACCCTCTGGATGTATTCTTTAAAAACTTATCAATTAATTATTTTCTAATTAAGAAAGTGCCGCCTTTACTTGATCTGCTGCTTCTTGGAAAGCTACTGCAGATAAAATTGGCATACCAGATTGGTCGATCAATTCTTTTGCAACTTCAGCATTTGTTCCTTGTAAACGAACAATGATTGGAACTTTAATATCGTCTCCCATATTTTTGTACGCATCAACAACTCCTTGAGCAACACGGTCACAACGAACGATTCCTCCAAAGATATTAATTAAGATAGCCTTTACGTTTGGATCTTTTAAGATAATACGGAAAGCTATTTCAACACGTTTAGCATCAGCAGTTCCTCCTACGTCTAAGAAGTTAGCTGGTTCAAAACCTGCATACTTAATTAAATCCATAGTAGCCATAGCTAATCCAGCTCCGTTTACCATACACCCAACTGTTCCGTCTAAATCAACATAATTTAATCCAGCTTCTTTAGCTTCAACTTCAATTGGACGCTCTTCAGTAATATCTCTATATTCAGCGTAAGTTTTTTGTCTGTATAATGCATTGTCATCTAAAGTAACTTTTGCATCAACAGCTAAAATTTTATCATCAGATGTTTTTAATACTGGATTAATTTCAAACATAGAAGAGTCACTTCCCATGTAAGCGTTATATAATGAATCAACGAATTTAACCATTTCTTTGAAAGCATTTCCAGAAAGACCTAAGTTAAAAGCAATTCTTCTTGCTTGAAAACCTTGTAAACCTACTGCTGGATCTATTTCTTCTTTGAAAATTAAATGTGGTGTTTTTTCAGCAACTTCTTCAATATCCATCCCTCCTTCAGTAGAATACATAATCATATTTCTTCCTTTAGAACGATCTAATAATACTGACATATAGAATTCCTTGATATCGCTTTCTCCTGGATAATACACATCTTCAGCGATTAATACTCTATTAACTCTTTTACCTGTTGGTGGAGTTTGCGGAGTGATAAGATCCATTCCAATTATGTTTCCAGCTAGCTCTTTTACTTCATCTAAGTTTTTAGCTAACTTTACTCCTCCACCTTTACCTCTACCACCTGCATGGATTTGAGCTTTTACTACATACCAACTTGTACCTGTTTCTTCTGTAAGTTGTTTTGCTTTTTCAACTGCTTCTTCTGCATTGTTAGCTACTAATCCACGTTGTACTCTAACTCCGTAGCTAGCTAATATTTCTTTACCTTGAAATTCATGTAAATTCATAGTGTAATACGTTTAGCTTTAAATAATACTAAGTACAAAAATAATAATTAGGTTTGAATTTCCCTAATTATATTATTTTTATATCTTTAATTAATTGTTGTTTTATATTTATTAAATTTAATATTCTCTTTATTTTAAAGGTGTATTTTAAAAAATATCAATATTTCCTTTGCCTTCTCTTATAATTTCAAGTTCTGTTCCTGATAAATCGATAACTGTAGAAGCTTGATTATCACCATATCCCCCATCAATAATTAAATCTACTTTATTGTTCCATTTTTCGTAAATCAATTCTGGATCTGTAGTGTATTCTAAGATTTCATCTTCGTCGTAAATTGAGGTTGAAATAATGGGGTTACCCAATACTTTTACAATATCTCTGGCAATATTATTGTCCGGTACTCTAATACCTACCGTTTTCTTCTTTTTAAATTCTTTAGGTAAATTATTATTTCCGTTAAGGATAAATGTATACGGTCCAGGTAATGATTTTTTCAGAATTTTAAAGGTACTCGTATCTATCTGCTTAATGTAATCTGAAATATTACTCAAATCGTGACAGATAAAAGAAAAATTGGCTTTATCTAGCTTTATACCTTTTATACGTGCAATACGTTCTAACGCTTTTGTATTGGTAATATCACACCCTAACCCATACACTGTATCTGTTGGATAAATGATTAATCCTCCATTTCTTAAAACCTCTACTACCTTATTTATCTCTTTTTCATTCGGATTTTCAGGATATATTTTTACAAATTGCGCCATGACCTAATTTTTAATTACAATTTACGATAAAATAGAAAGCTTAGCAAATCTTAGTAATAATTTCTTAATTCCTCCGACATCAAAGTTGATCTCTGCTTTTTTGTCTGCCCCTACACCTTCTAGATTTAAAATTATTCCTTTTCCAAAACGCTCATGCATAACAGCTTGACCAACTTCTAAATTACTATTTGCACTATTTATTGACGAAGAGCTTGTAGTTGTTCCAACTGGCTTTAATCTTCTTATATTTCTGTCTAATGTGAGGGCTTCATCTGCTTTTAAATAAGCAGGTGGCGTACCGGCCTTAGGCTTTGTTTGTCTATATTTACTTTTGTCTACATCGCCAAAAATATCTGCATCTATTTTAGAAACATAACGGTAGTTATTTTCAACAGGTGTTAGATATTCTAAATACTGATCATCAATTTCTTGAATGAAACGCGATGGATCGCAATCAGATAATTTCCCCCAACGATATCTCGACTGAGCATAAGTTAAATAAGCCTGATGTTCCGCTCTTGTTAAGGCAACATAAAACAATCGGCGTTCTTCTTCCAGCTCTGTTCTTGTATTTACGCTCATTGCACTAGGAAATAAATCTTCTTCCATTCCCACACAAAAAACAGTAGGAAACTCTAAACCTTTAGCCAAGTGAATAGTCATTAATGCAACTCGATCGTCATCGCCAGTATCTTTGTCTAAATCTGTTGCTAATGCTACATCTTCTAAAAACTCTGATAATGAACCTCTAGCACCATCAATTTCTTTTTGCCCTTCAATAAAATCTTTAATACCATTTAGTAATTCCTCAATATTTTCCATACGAGTAATTCCTTCTGGCGTAGTATCTTTACGAAGTTCTTGCACTAACCCTGTTTTTCTCACAACGTGTTCTACCATTTCATAAGCATCTTTTGTTTCGTCTAATACTTGGAATGCTTTTACCATTGTAACAAAATCAGTTAGTTTATTCTTTGTACCAGCAGTAATTTTTAAATCTATTTTATCAATATGAGACATAATCTCAAATATTGATCGTTTATAGTGATTTGCGGCAATGGTTAATTTATCTAATGTTGTTGCTCCAATTCCTCGTGCTGGATAATTAATAACACGTACTAACGCTTCTTCGTCTTTCGGATTGATAATTAAGCGTAAATAACTTAAAACGTCTTTAATTTCTTTTCGTTGATAAAAAGATAATCCACCATAAATACGATAGGGAATGTCTTTTTTGCGCAAAGCATCTTCCATTGCTCTAGATTGAGCATTTGTTCGATACAAAATGGCAAAATCGCTATTATTTCTTTGATTCTGCATTTTTTCTTCAAAAATAGTAGAAGCTACAAAACGACCTTCTTCTCCATCAGTTAATGAGCGATGTACTTTAATTTTTGGTCCAGAATCATTTGCTGTCCAAACTACTTTTTCTAGCTTTACTTTATTTTTATCAATAATCGTATTAGCCGCTTCAACGATGTTTTTTGTAGAACGATAATTTTGCTCTAACCTATACATTTGGACATTATCAAAATCCTTTTGGAAGTTTAAAATATTATTGATGTTCGCTCCTCTAAATGCATAAATACTTTGTGCATCATCTCCGACTACACAAATGTTCTGAAAACGATCTGATAGTGCTCGAATAATTAAATACTGTGAGTTGTTTGTATCTTGATACTCATCTACTAAAATATACCTGAATCGATCTTGATATTTGGCTAAAACATCTGGAAAACGAGTAAGTAACTCATTGGTTTTAAGCAACAAATCATCAAAATCCATTGCTCCAGCTTTAAAGCAACGCTCAACGTATTGTTCATAAATATCACCTATTCTAGGTTTTTTGCTCATAGCATCAGCTTCCATTAACTCAGGATTGTTGAAATATGCTTTTACCGTAATTAGATTATTTTTATAGGAAGAAATTCGACTAGCAACTTCTTTCGGTTTATAAATATCTTTGTCTAATTGTTGTTCTTTAATGATTTGTCCAATTAATCGTTGTGAATCTTGCGAATCATAGATAGAAAAGTTACTTGGATAGCCCAATCTATCAGCTTCTGCTCTTAGAATTCTAGCAAAAACTGAGTGAAAAGTTCCCATCCACAAATTTCTAGCTTCGCTATTTCCTACAATTTCTGCAATACGATTTTTCATTTCTCTTGCAGCTTTATTGGTAAAAGTTAGGGCTAAAATATTAAAAGCATCAACACCTTGATGCATTAAATAAGCGATGCGCAATGTTAAAACTCTTGTTTTTCCAGATCCTGCTCCAGCAATTACAATCATTGGTCCATCCTTCTGTAAAACAGGTGCTCTTTGAGCTTCGTTTAATTGATCAATATAATTTTGCATACCATAAAACCGTAAACGTCAAAATTACAACTACTATTAGTTTATAGCAAATTTTGTGTTTGCTAAAAAAGTTTGTCATCTTTAGATAATTATTACTTTTGCTTAAAACAAAAAATGATGAATATAGATAGTGTTTTAAACCTTATACCTTATACAATACCAGCTGTTGTGGTGGCAGGTATTTCGTATGTTTTTTTTCAGAAAATAATTGACAAACAAAGTCAGCGAGATAAATTTATTATAGATCACTTCACTAAAGCTACTCCAGCAACAAATAGTGTAGACTCAAAAGCTTTAAAATTACAAGCTTGTGAACGTTTAATTATTTTTGCAGAACGCAGTGATTTGAAAAAATTACTATTGAGAATTCAACCAATTTCTGATAACGTTTTAGCTTATTCTCATTTATTAATTCAGCATATTGAACAAGAATTTGAATACAATATTACTCAACAAATTTATGTTTCAGAAACTCTTTGGAATATTGTAGAAACAAATAAAAATTCTAATCAGCAAATTATTCAACAAGTAGCCAGTTTAAACCAAGCTGAAAATGTTGAACAATTTCAAAAATTGCTTTTAGAACATTCAGTAGTTTTACAAAGAAGTACAGACGTCTTATTTAAGGCTATTAATGAAGAAGCTAAGTTTAACTTACAATAAATCAATAAAATGAAAAAAATCATATTAAGTATTTTGTTAATAACTACTCTATTAAGTAATGTAGAAACAGTTAGAGCTCAAAAAGGAATCACTTCAGTATTAGGTAACTTATCACAAGATCAAATAGGCAAAGGTTTAAAAGAAGCTTTAGATAAAGGTGTACAAGACCAAGTAGACAAACTAACTCAAGTAGACGGTTTTTATAAAAATGAATTGGTTAAAATTGTGATGCCTTCAGAAGCGCAAAAAGTAGAAAAAACACTTCGTTCTATGGGAATGGGAGTTATTGTTGATCAGGCAACTGAATTAGTAAATAGAGCTGCTGAAAATGCAGTAAAAGAAGCTACGCCTATTTTCCTTAAAGCCATTTCTAATTTGTCTTTTGCAGACGCTTCATCTATTTTATTAGGCGGAGATTCTGCTGCAACAAATTATTTAAAAGAAAAAACATCTAAAGAATTAACCATAAAATTTGAGCCAATTATTAAAGAATCATTAAATAAAGTTGGTGCAGATAAAGCTTGGGATGCAATTTTTACGAAATATAATGCACTACCACTAGTTAAAGATGTAAATCCGAATTTAACAGAATATGTTACTCAAAAAACAATGGAAGGTGTTTTTACAATGATTGCTGTTGAAGAAAATGATATTAGAAAAAATTTACCAGGAACAAGATCTACTCCGCTCTTAAAGGAAGTATTTAGCAAGCAAGATAATACTACAAATCCATCTTCAAACGCTAAAAAAGGAGTCTTGAATTCTATTTTCAAAAAATAAATAACAAAACCATAACTTGTTCTTAATCTACAAAATATTGAACTATCTTATCTTTGAATTGTAAATAATTGATTCATAAAAAATAAGTTAGTTTAGTTGGTTAAAAAAAAAGGAATATTGAACTTTCGACATTCCTTTTTTTACTTATTCAAATTATTTGCTTACTTATTCTCCTATTTTCACATAGTCAATATAGAACTAAACCTTCGATAGCTTTTCCGTTAGAAGTCATAGATTTATAATATTTAAAAAATCAAAATTATGATAACTAAAAAAATCTGCAGAAACATTAAGAGCAAACAAATACCTAAATCTCACTTGCAGTGAAATTATTGGTTTTTATGAACTCCTGCAACGATTAAACGGAAATATTTCTATTATAAGAATTAAGTAAGCGTAACTTCGATAATTATTCCCTTTATGTGGCTGCCATGTCACTTCATTTTAGCCTTCTACTACCAAATTACATCCCGAACAAGTATAAATCTTCTACAAAAAGTGGATATTTAAGACCTTAAATATAACGTGAATTCGCTATAAGAAAAGATAAAAAAGAGATAGGATCAGCATATTTAAGGTTTTGAAAAAATTATTTGACTAAAACTATCTCTATGTTATCTACAGACAAAATAACTGAAATTAATTATGAAATTGATGAATTCTCTAAAGCGTATAAAAATGTTTTACAATCTCACAGTATTTAATCAGATAGCACAAAGAAAAAACGCAATCGAAAGCCAACACTTAATGTAAGTGAGATAATGACTATCTTGATCTTATTTCATTATATGTGGTTTTAGATGTTTAAAACATTATTACATTGATTATGTAAAAAGAATTTCCCAAAACTGTTTCTTATAATCGTTTTATAAAACTACAAAAAATGGTTATTACAACTTTAGTAATATTCCTGAAAACTAATAAGTTAGGTAATTGTATAGGTGTTTCATTTGTAGATTTTACACCTTGTAAGAGTGTCATACATTAGAAGAGAAAACCAGCATAAAACATTTAAAAACATAACAACAAAAAGTCAATGTTCTATCGGTTGGTTTCATGAATTTAAACTGCATATAATTATTAATGATAAATCTTAAGTTTTGCTATTACACAAGCTGATGTCAACATTATTGAAAAAAATAGACTAATGGCTTAAGTTGAACTCACGTTAAAATAATTGCTCCAATATAGAATTTCATTTTTATTTAAACAGATACCTTTAATTAGTAGCAAAAAACAATTGCTAATTCACTTCTTTTTAATTAACCGAAGATAGTTAAAACATAATCGTTAATTTTGCATACATATTCACAATAAAAATTAGAGATGCAAGAAAAATCAATTTCACTTTTTCACTCACTAATTCCCGTAATTATTTTAGTTATTCTATTAGCTATTAATGTTTTTGTTTTTAAAGATGAAGCATTAGGAGGAACAAATCAGTTTATTTTATTAATTGGTGGAGCAATTGCAATTGCAGTTGGTTTGCTAAATCAGGTTTCTTATAGCGAAATGATGGAGAAAATATCCGATAATATAAAAGACACATCTATAGCTATTTATATTTTGTTATTTGTTGGTGCACTCTCAGGAACTTGGTTATTGAGTGGTATAATTCCGAGCATGATTTATTACGGATTACAAATACTTCATCCTTCCATCTTTTTACCCGCTTGCTTACTTATTACTTCTATTGTTTCTGTAGCTACAGGAAGCTCTTGGACTACTTCTGCAACCGTTGGAATTGCTTTAGTTGGAATTGGAAATGCTTTAGAAATACCTTTAGGTATGGTGGGTGGTGCAATTATTTCTGGTGCTTATTTTGGTGATAAATTATCTCCTTTATCAGACACAACAAACTTAGCTCCTATTATGGCAGGAACAGATATGTTTACACATATAAAATACATGCTATATACAACAATTCCAACTTATATAATTACATTAATTTTATTTGTATTTTTAGGAATTAGGAATAACACCTCTGGAGAAGTAGATACCACAGAAACATTAAATGCTATTTCTACTACTTTTAATATCACTCCTTGGTTATTTATTGTACCACTTACTGTAATTGCTTTAATTATAAAAAGAATACAACCAGTTGTTGCTTTATTAATTGGAACATTACTAGGAGCTATTTTTGCGTTAATTTTTCAACCAAACATTGTGATAGATATTGCTGGTGGAAAAGAATTTAACTTCTATAATGCTTATAAAGGAGTAATGCTAGCATTAACGACTGATATACGAATAGACTCACCTATAGAATCCCTAAACGGATTATTTCAAGCTGGAGGAATGGCTAGTATGCTAAATACAGTTTGGCTTATTTTATGCGCTATGTTTTTTGGTGGAGCTATGGAAGCAATTGGAGCATTACAAAAAATATCACAAGCATTATTATCCATTGCCAATAATATATTTGGGCTTTTTGCAAGTACTGTTGCAAGTTGTTTTGCAATTAATTTAATGACATCTGATCAATATCTATCAATTGTAGTACCAGGAAAAATGTTTGCTAATGCGTATAAGCAAAAAGAGCTAGCGCCAGAAAATTTAAGTAGAACCTTAGAAGATTCTGGAACGGTAACTTCAGTACTTATTCCATGGAATACTTGCGGAGCTTATCATGCAGGAGTACTCGGTATACCTACGCTTGTCTATTTACCTTATGCATTTTACAATTACATCAGTCCTTTTATGACATTATTAATTGCTGCATTCGATATCAAAATTAGAAAACTTACTACTAAATAATTCACTAAAGAGCAGAAATGCTCTTTTTTAATTTCCTCCAATTACTAATAGTATACAATTTTATACATTCTAAAAGAGAATATAACATTTACTTAGCATAAATAGTTACTTTTTTTTATTAATTTTAAATGCTTTTCTATAGATATAGAAGAAAAAAGTATATCTTTTTTTGATAACACACCAATTGTATAGATTTTACTTATGTCAAAATAAAAAATAATAATCAAAACCAATAATATCATTCGTTATCGATAGCTACCTTTGTATAAGAAAATTAAGAAAGAATAAATATTAACTTTAAAAATAAACATTATGTCTTTAGTAGGTAAAAAGTTTCCAAACATTACAGTAGATGCAATTTCAGAAATGGGTGACAACTTAAGAATCAACGTTCTTGAGGAGGCAACAAAAAACAATAAAAAAGTATTATTGTTCTGGTATCCAAAAGATTTCACATTCGTATGTCCAACAGAATTACACGCTTTCCAAGCTGCCTTACCAGAATTTGAGAAAAGAAACACTATGGTAATTGGTGCTTCTTGCGACACAAACGAAGTTCACTTTGCTTGGTTAAATACAGCAAAAGACAACGGTGGAATTGAAGGTGTAACCTATCCATTATTAGCAGATACAACTCGTAACTTATCTACAGCATTAGGAATTTTAGATATTGAAGATTCTGAGTACAACGAAGAATTAGATCAAATAATGATTACAGGATCTAATGTTACTTACAGAGCTACATATTTAATTGACGAAACTGGAAAAATTTTCCACGAATCTGTAAATGATATGCCATTAGGAAGAAACGTAAACGAGTATTTAAGATTAGTTGATGCTTATACTCACGTACAAACTCATGGTGAAGTGTGCCCTGCAAACTGGGAAGAAGGAAAAGATGCAATGACTGCAGATAGAAATTCAACAGCAGAATACTTAGCTAAACACTAATATTCAACGCTTAAAAAAAAGCAAAAGCCAAATTCTACTCTATTCCGATAAAATTTGGCTTTTTTAAACTCACAAAAAAAATAAACTATGTTATTAGAATTAGATCAAGATAATTTACAAGAAGTTGTAAATACAAACGAAAAAGTAGTTGTTCAATTTTCAGCTTCATGGTGTGGTAATTGTAGAATTATGAAACCAAAATTTAAAAAACTAGCAACAGAAAAAGAAGCAATTACTTTTGCTATTGTTGATGCTGAAAAATTTCCAGAATCAAGAAAACTTGCTGATGTAAGTAACTTACCTACATTTGCAACGTTTGTAAACGGAAAACTAGTAAATCAAACACAAACAAATAAAGCAGAAGTTTTAGGTGAATTAGTTAATGAAATTGCTTAATTAAAAAATTGAACGATGAAACTACCTGTTATAAAACACTTAACTCAATTTATTGAGAAAAACGATCAAGATTACATCATAGAAACCATAGAAGTTTTAGAAAACCTAACAGAAGTTCCTTCATTAAAAGATGAAGAATTAGACGTAATTGGTGAGCTAATTTCTAATATGTATGGAGCATTAGAGGTGCAAAAACTAATGAAAGAAGGTGCTACTCAAAAAGAAGCATTAAATAGCTTTATGCAAAGAGTACTAGGATCGATTGATAAATAAAATTCTACTTATCACAAAAGTTAAAAAAACGCTATAGATGGTTAATTTCTAGCGTTTTTTATTTTGAAGTTGTCTTGATTTTTGTACAATTTATAAATTCTAAATTTATATCCGCTTCAACAACAACTT
>CANQRD010000028.1 GCA_947626185.1 uncultured Flavobacterium sp. | reverse complement strand
GGTGGTGGAAATGAGAATGGTGGTGGAAATGAGAATGGTGGTGGAAATGAGAATGGTGGTGGAAATGAGAATGGTGGCGGAAATGAGAATGGTGACGGAAATGAGAACGGCAACTACAAAATCCCTACTAATTTAGCAAGTTATTACAGTGAAGTTGATTTTTCAAAAACAGGAATGGCATTAAAATCAGATTTAGAAAAAGTAACAAAAGATAAGCATATTAAAAACTTATCTTACGCTGAAATTTGGGATGCTTTAAAAGTTACAGACTTAACTCCTGCTGGCAACGAAGTATATTTACTGTATGGTCATAATAATACTTCAACTGGTCAAACAGCATATACAAGAGGTAAAAATCAAAATGGAGGAAATAATGGTCAATGGAATAGAGAACACACTTATGCTAAATCTCTAGGCTCACCAGATTTAGGTACTTCAGGTCCAGGTGCGGATGCGCATCATTTACGCCCTGCCGATGTTCAATGGAATGGTGCACGAGGAAATCTAAAATTTGCTACTGGTAATGGCTATTCAGGAAAAGTATCTGGTGGTTGGTACCCTGGTGATGAATGGAAAGGGGACGTTGCACGTATGATGATGTATATGTATATTAGATATGGTAATCGTTGTTATCCAACTGGCGTAGCTATAGGTGCAAAAAATACAGTTGACACTAACATGATTCAAATACTTTTGGAATGGAACGCTGAAGACCCTGTATCACAAATAGAAGTTCAAAGAAATAATTATTTAGGAGACAGAACAAATCAATATGCTCAAGGAAATAGAAATCCTTTTATTGATAATCCACATTTGGCAACTCAAATTTGGGGTGGTCCAGATGCAGAAAATAAGTGGAAAAAATAATTTCAAAAAAGAGTTACTTTATTAAGTAACTCTTTTTACTTTAATTTCTTTTTCAAGAATAAAATTAATAAGTTATTAAATCATGATTTCTTTAAAAAAACACCTATTACTTTTTGCCATAATTTGTATTACTCTTTTAGGTTGTAGTACAAAAGACGATACTCCAATTAATAGTAAACCGGAAACGGAATCTCCTGATCCTTCAACTCCTGCTATTGATCATAATTATACCGATATTATAACTTCTCCCTCATCGTCAAATCTTAAGGAGTATTATAATAAAATTGATTTTTCTAAACGAGGTCAAGTGTTAAAAAAACAATTGCACGATTTATTAGAAGAAACTCATCAGCATTTAAATTATACTCCTCAGGTTTGGGAGGCCTTAAAAATCACAGATATTAATCCTAAAAATCCTGAAGAAATTATACAAATATATGGTTGGCCAGAAGGAAAACATCAATACGATTATCAAAAAAAAACACAAAGTATTTTCAATAGAAACACTTACCCAAATGCATCAGATCAGGAAAGAAAAGCATTATGGGAAAGAGAACACGTTTTTGCAAAATCAAATGCCTTTCCTAGATTAGCTACCAGCAAAACAGATTCGTACTACGATAACAATAATCCGATTGGGTTAATAGCAGGGACAGATATTCATAGCTTACGCCCTATTAATGGTTATTGGAATAATGTTAGAAGTAATTTAAAATTTGCTGATGGAAGCGGAAACTCTGGTAAAGTTACTGGTGGTTGGTACCCAGGAGACGAATGGAAAGGAGATGTTGCTCGTATGATGATGTACATGCATGTTCGTTATGGCAATCAATGTGTAGCCTCAAAAAATGGAATTGGAAGAAACACTGTTTTTATGGGAGAAATAGACGGAATGATTGATCTTTATCTTAAATGGAATGCTGAAGATCCTGTTTCTGACTTTGAACGTTATAGAAATGAATATCACGGAAATAAAAACAACTCTTTTTCGCAAGGTAATCGAAATCCGTTTATTGACAATCCGTATTTAGCCAACGCTATTTGGGGAATGCATCATAGTTATAAAGCAGAGAATAATTGGACATATGAATAATAAAAAGAGAGCTTTGTAAGCTCTCTTTTTATTATTCATATGAAAATGGTAAACTCCATTTATATTTAACAGCCAAAACACGAATTACAATGATTGTTCCTGCAGTTATTATGTATAACAAATCGGTATTCAAATGAGCATTTTTTAATAAATAATACATTAATCCACCTATTATACAGGCAGTGGCATAAATTTCCTTTTTAAAAATGATTGGAATTTTATTTGCCAAAATATCTCTAATTACTCCACCAAAACATGCAGTAACAGTTCCTAATGTTACGCATATTACTGGATGTAGTCCTACATTCATCCCTTTTTCAATACCAATTAAAGTAAACACTGCAATTCCAATAGTATCAAATAAAAACAATGAATACCGTAGAATAGAAAAATGCTTATAAAAAATAATAGATAAAATTACTCCTAAAATAATAACATAGAAATAACTAAGATCTTTTAGCCAAAACACGGGTACTATACCAATCATCATATCTCGTATTGTTCCTCCTCCAATAGCAGTAGCAAATGCTAAAATTGTCATTCCAAACAAATCTAATCTGCGCTCACGACCTGCTAATGCTCCAGAAATTGCAAAAGCTAATGTTCCGAGCAAATCTAAAATTTCAAAAAAACTAAACATTTAATATTATTTTATTCTCTTCCTGTAAAATGGTTGTAATCCTTTAAAATCAACCTAATAAAATCCTCATTATTAATAGCTAAATCAGTTTTATCAATTCCAAGTTCGGCTTCTAACTTCATCGCTAAAGATTTTATAAGCATAAAATCTTTATTATCTAAATAGCGATTCAAAATATCTTTTATTACACCAATATCTGTATCCGATAGCTTTATTACTTGTGGTATTTTAGGTACATATTCCGCTTCTACTTCTTGATAAATTGAAGCCGACAAACTTACATTTTCTTTTGTAGATATAACAGTAGTTCCTCCCAAAATATCTCCTAATCTTTGACTGTTTTTTGTGAAAATTATGCTAATTATAGCAACCACACCCGTAGAAGCAACAATATCTAATACTCTTAAAATCCAACGCACAAAATAGTCTAAAAAAGTTGCTTGATATCCATCAATTTTTACTACTTTAATTTTCAATACTTTTTTGCCCGGGGTTAAACCTTGAGTAGCAACCTCGAAAAACAAACTATAAAAAATAACTGGAAGTGAAAAAAGCATCCAAACTATAACAGATACGCTCTCTCCATATTGTCCTAAATTAATTCTACTAAACATAAAAAACACAGCAATTATATAGATAATTTTTATTGCCATATCGATCATAAACGCCAAAATACGATCTCCTAAAGAAGCAGCTAAAAAATCGATTTCTATATTTTGTGTTGTTTTTATTGTTAAATTAGCCATAAATAAAATTAAATATTTAAGATGAGAGAGGTTTTTTTTATTAAAACTAATAAAAACATTTGGCTTTCCTACGAAAAAGTATTAAAATCAAATTCTTTATATTCTCCCGATTACTTATCTGATATGTATATTAAGATAATGAATGATTTGGCATTTGCAAAAACGTATTATCCTAAAAGTAAAACAACGCTTTACCTCAACAGTTTAGCTGCTAAAACCTATCAGAAAATTTATAAAACTAAACGAATTGAACAAAACAAATTAAAACATTTTTTTCTAAACAGCGTTCCATTAACTGTTTATCAATACAAGAAAACCCTTTGGTTTACGGTAATAATATTTCTTATGTTTGTTGGAATTGGAGTTTTATCTACCTATTATGACGAAGATTTTACTCGTCATATCTTGGGTAATACTTATGTAAATACAACTATTTCAAACATAGAAAATGACGATGCTATGGGTATTTACAAATCTGGTGGTAGTCTTTACAGTTTTTTATTAATCACAGGAAATAATCTTTATGTTGGACTCCAATTCTTTTTATATGGATTAACTGCTGGCTTAGGCACTTTATTATTTCTATTAGAAAATTCTATCATGCTAGGTACTTTTCAATTTTTGTTTATAAAAGAACGTTCATTTCTAGACAGTTTTAAAGGAATATGGCTGCATGGTGCAATGGAAATTACCGCAATGGTTATAGAAGCTTTTGCAGGATTTATCATTGCGTCTAGTATTTTGTTTCCAAAAACTTTTTCTAGAATAAACTCGCTAAAAAAAGGTTTTAAAGATGCTTTTATCGTATTTGTTGCCACTATTCCTTTTACAGTTTTTGCTGGTTTTATAGAAGGATTCATAACAAGATACGCTAAAGAAATGCCAGATTTTTTGAACTACTTAATCATTTTTGGTTCATTTTCTGTAATCGTTTTCTACTTCTTCATTTTTCCTAAAAAAGTTTACAATAAGTCTTTAATATAATTATATATCATGTTTCCATTATTCCAAAGAAGAGATTTTAGCGCACTTATTTCCGATACATTTTCATTTTTAAAAGTAGAAGGAAAAGATTTTTACAAACAATATTTAACGTTAATGGCAATTCCTATTGCGTTATTAATTCTGTTTATCTATTTCACAACTGACTTTAGTATTGATGCCATACAATTTAACAATAGCGAATTCAGTTTTGATGATTCATTGTTTAATCCAACAACTCTGGTACTAGGAATAATAGCATTAATAATTCTTGGACTTATCATTGGGCTTTTTTGTTATTCTTTTCCTGTTTTTTATTTAAAAAACATGGCAGAGGCAACAACAGAAATACCAAATCAAACAAATATTACTAAGCAGATAAAAAACAATTTAGGTCGCTTATTTATCTTCCTAATAGGAACTTCTTTTATTGTGATACCAATATTCATGATTTTATTTGTTTTAGCAGGTTTCTTATCTGTTATATTAATTGGTATTCCGCTTTTGTTGTTATTAATCCCTACTTTTTATTCATTTATTAGTCTTTCTTTTTATGAATATCTTTCAAAAGAAACTACATTTTTTAAATCGTTAGGTGTTGCATTAGATGATTTAAAAGCTAATTATTGGACAATTATAGGAAATTCAATAATTATGTATTTAATACTATTTTTCATCAACTACATTCCTCTATTTATTTTTAACATGACGATTATGGGTGGTTCGTTTTTAAATTTTCAAACTACACTTTTAGAGCTTCCAAAATGGATAATTGTTCTTTATTATTGTTTATCAACAATTTTAAGCTTATTTACTTCAAGCATTTTATTAATTAATCAGGGACTAGTTTATTATAGTGAAAGAGAAAGAAAAGAAAGTGTTTTTTTTCGTTCCCAAATAGATAATATTGGATCGGCAAATGAGCAATAAGCATTTCGTTTTTTATTGTTTACTAATCTTTTGCATTGGTTTCTCCTCTTCTACTGCTCTTTCTCAAGAGGAAGAAGCTGTTATTGAAACCGAAAGTGTAATTGATGATAAAATTATTGATGAAACTACTAAAACTAAGTTTGTTGGCAATGATTCATTATCGTATTTAAATGATACAAGTATTTTGTCTCACCAAAGAAAATTTCAACCAAATTTTAAACAAAAATACAAAGACGACGAGGCTTTTGACTATGACCAAGTAATTATTAAAGACTCCATTTGGAAAAGAATAAAAGAAGCAATTACAAATTGGTTTCAAGAAAACATTTTTGGACCAATCAATTATGGTTTAAATAAAAGTACTACTCAATTTGTAGTAACTATTGTTGCTGTGTTTTTATTCGGTTTTATTATTTTTTATCTAATTAGGGCTTATATTCAAAAAGACATGTATTGGCTTATTCGCAAGAAAAGCAAAAAGCTCATTTCTTCTAGTAAACTTAGTGAAGTAGATATTACAACCACTAATTTTGAAGAATTAATTGCTTTTAATATTCAAGAAAAAGAATACAGAATTGCTATTCGGTTATATTACTTATGGCTATTGCAACTACTACAAAAAGAAAACAAAATTATTTGGAATGCAAAGAAAACAAATGCCGATTATTTATACGAAATAAAAGATATAGAAGAAAAAGCTGTTTTTTCCTACTTATCTTATTTATACAATACAATTTGGTATGGTGAATACAAAGTAAGTGAGTCAGATTTTTTTAAAGCAAAACAATCTTTTGACGAACGATTAAAAAATAGTAAACAATGAAAAATCCATTTATAAAATTTGGAGTGGCTCTAGGGTTAACTGCTATTTTAATTTTAATCGTAGAATACAATAAAAAAACGCCCATAGATTGGAGCCAAACTTACAGCAGCACCGATAAAAAACCGTTTGATTTATACATTTTCGAAAAAGAAACAGATAGTCTTTTAGAAGATGCTCAACTGTGGTCAGTAAATACTACTTCATTTGATTTTTTTAGAGATACTCTTTATAATCCAGACGAATTAACCAATTTTGTATCCATCAATAATTTTGGCGATTTTGATAAACAAACTAGTGATTATTTAAACAAGTTTCTAGAAGAAGGAAATACCGCATTGCTAATTCAAGATCATTTCCAAAGCGATTTTTTAAGTAAATATGGAATTGCACTCAAAAAAAGTTCTATTGATTTTTCCTTAACTACTGAATCATCGTTAGAGTTAGCAAACAAAACACTAACAAAGCAAAAATTTATTATTGATTATACAAATAACAATTCGTTTATCATTGCAGATAGCGTTAAAAATAATGTTCAAATACTAGGCTACCGGACCTCTAAAGGAGGTGAAAAAAGTGTCAATCTAATTCGAATAAAACAATACAACGGAGATTTAATTCTAGGATTAGACCCAATTATTTTCACCAATTATTATATTCTAAAAAGCAATAACCATTTATACATACAAGATATAATTTCCTATTTACCAACACAGAATACATATTTTCATCAAGATAAACACAGAGAAATAAATGAGAATAATACTTCTTTAAAATTTATTTTTTCCGATGCAGGTTTAACTTGGGCTTGGTACTTTTTTATTATTACATTATTAGTATTTGTCTTTTTTACGGCAAAACGTAAACAACGTATTATACCTATAATAGAGCCACAAAAAAACACATCAATTGAATTTACAAAAACCGTTGCTAATTTATATATAGAAGCAAAAGATTACAAAGACTTAATTAATAAAAGCATTTTGTATTCGTTAGAAAAAATAAGAAGAGAATATTGGGTAGACACTTCTTTATTGGATGAAAAATTCTGTAGCACTTTAGCTTCAAAAATGAATAAACCAGTAAAAGATATCGAAAACCTTACTGCATTTATTCATGCTTTTAGAAATCATCAAATAACCTCAACTGAAGATAATTTGACAAAATTGAATCAATTAACCGAAAAAATATTTGATTAACTATGGAAAACACAAGCACTACAGATAATAGAATTGAATTTGAATCGAGAGTAGATTTATCACTTCTAACACAGAGAATAAGCGAAATTAAACAAGAGTTAAGCAAAGTAATTGTTGGTCAGCAAAAAACTATCGATCAATTATTAGTTGCATTATTAGTAAATGGTCATATTCTTTTAGAAGGTGTACCAGGTGTAGCAAAAACACTTACCGCAAAATTAATGGCACAAACAATTGATACAAGCTACAGTAGAATTCAATTTACGCCTGATTTGATGCCTTCAGACATTTTAGGAACGTCTATTTACAATGCTAAAAACAATGATTTTGAGTTTAAAAAAGGGCCAATTTTTGCCAATATTATACTTATCGATGAGATAAACAGAGCGCCAGCAAAAACACAAGCTGCTTTATTTGAGGTAATGGAAGAAAGACAAATCTCTTTAGATGGATTAACATTTGTAATGGACGAGCCCTTTTTAGTAATTGCCACTCAAAACCCAATTGAACAAGAAGGAACTTATCGTTTACCAGAAGCTCAACTCGATCGTTTTTTATTTAAAATTGGTGTAGAATATCCAAATTTGGAAGAAGAAATCGCTATTATTGAAAAAGAACACGCTTTAGTAAACGAAAAAAAACTTAATAAAATAAACAAAGTAATAACACCTACAGAAATTGTTGACTTTCAAAAACTGGTAAAACAAATTATTGTTGAAAAGAAAATAATAGAATATATAGCTGCTTTGGTCATCAATACACGTACTAATCCATTTTTATACTTAGGAGCATCACCTCGAGCATCGATTGCTATTTTAAATGCTGCCAAAGGGTTTGCTGCATTAAATAATCGAGATTTTGTAACTCCAGAAGATGTAAAAGAAGCTGCTTATCCTGTATTAAATCACCGTGTAATTGTTGCACCAGAAAAAGAGATGGAAGGCATTACAACAAAAGATATTATTCATCAAATTATCGATTCTATCGAAATACCGAGATAGTTACAAAACAATGAAACAGCTTTTTCTATTACCAAGAGTTTACGTCGGACTCTGTTCATTTATCGCCTTATTTGTTCTCTCGTTTTTCCTACCAATTTTATACAGAATTACTTGGGCATTGATTGCTTGTGGACTAATAGCTTTACTAACAGATATAGTATTGTTATTTCGCAAAAAAGAAGGTATTGATGCAGAACGTATTTTACCAGAAAAACTCTCTAATGGTGATGAAAATCAAATTGAAATTAAACTTAAAAACAATTACAACTTTACTGTAAATTGTGAAATAATTGATGAGATTCCATATCAATTTCAAGTAAGAAACTTTGGCATTGATAAAAAACTCATGAAACATCAAAAAGAAACAATTACTTATGTTTTAACTCCCAAAGAACGAGGTGAATATTCGTTCGGAAAGCTGAATATCTATGTTCGCTCTCCGTTGCAATTGGCAGCAAAACGATATATATTTTCAGAAAATAGTAAGTTAGCCTGCTTTCCTTCTTTTATTCAAATGAGAAAATATGATTTAATTGCTTTTGCAAAAAACAAATATTCTTTTGGTTTAAAAAAATTGAGAAAGATTGGAAATACTACAGAGTTTGAACAAATAAAAGAATACGTAAGTGGTGATGATATTAGAATCATCAACTGGAAAGCCACTGCTAAGCGAGATATGCTGATGGTAAACCAATACCAAGATGAAAATACAGAAACCGTTTTAGCTATTATTGACAAAGGGCGTTTAATGCAAATGCCTTTTGAAGGGCTGAGTTTATTGGATTATGCTATAAATTCTACCTTAGCCATATCAAATGTAGTATTAAAGAAAAATGATCGAATGGGAATGCTTTCTTTTTCAAATAAAATTGAAAGCATGGTGATGCCTTCCAGTA
The DNA here is from genome assembly GCA_947626185.1 of uncultured Flavobacterium sp. Lineage (GTDB taxonomy): Bacteria > Bacteroidota > Bacteroidia > Flavobacteriales > Flavobacteriaceae > Flavobacterium. The sequence goes on along the minus strand of CANQRD010000028.1, from coordinate 13,455 downwards.
AAAAAACACATTTACAAGCTATTAACAGCAAGCTATATAATTTAGCTACAAATTATTCAGAAAGTGATTTCGGTAAACTATACAGTAGTTTAAAACACAATCTTACTCACAGAAGTTTATTGTTATTATATACCAATTTTGAATCGCTAGATAGTTTAAAAAGACAGTTAACTTATTTAAAAGCAATAGCAAAAAACCATGTTTTAGTCGTAATATTTTTTCAAAACACAACACTTAACGAACTCACAAAAATAAAAGCAAAAAATACTGATGAAATTGTAGACAAAATTATGGCAGAAAAATTTAACTTTGAAAAAAGATTAATCGTAGCAGAATTACAAAAATACGGTATACAAAGTATTTTAACTTCGCCCGAAAACTTATCGATAGAAACGATTAATATGTACTTAAAAATCAAAGCTAAAGGTTTCTAAAACTATGAATATTAAAAAAATTGAAAGTGCGCAAAATCCACTGATAAAAAACATTATTCAATTACAAGATAAAGCCAGAAATAGAAAAAAAGAGGGCATTTTTATCATTGAAGGAGTTCGTGAAATAGAACTAGCTACCAATGGAAATTATCTTTTACAAACACTTTTGTATTGTCCAGAAATTATTTCTCTCTCAATTTTAGAACCATTTATCTCATCGAATATTAGCTTAATTGAAATTTCGAAAGAGATTTATCAAAAGTTGGCTTATAGAGATACAACTGAAGGAGTAATTGCTATTGCTAAAACACAAACACATACTTTAGCCGAGTTAACACTTCCTGATAATCCAATAATTCTAGTAGCTGAAGCAACGGAAAAACCTGGAAATTTAGGTGCTATGTTGCGCACAGCCGATGCAGCCAATATTGACGCGGTAATTATTGCTAATCCAAAAACAGATTTATACAATCCAAACGTTATTCGTTCTAGTGTTGGTTGTATTTTTACTAACCAAATTGCAATGGCAACTACTGAAGAGGTAATTGAGTTTTTACAGCAAAAAAACATTAATTTTTATGCTGCAACACTTCAAAACTCTTGCTCATATCACACACAAGATTACACCTCTCCAACAGCTTTTATTGTAGGAACGGAATCTACAGGACTTACTCAAGCTTGGAGAGAAACTAGCACACAAAACATTATTATTCCAATGAGTGGAATTATCGATTCGATGAATGTCTCTGTAGCAGCTTCTATCCTACTTTTTGAAGCAAAAAGACAACGCAATTTTAAATAATTATAGCTACACAAAAAACGTCCCCATCAATAGTAACTTAATGGGGACGTTTTTATATTTAACTTGGTTTACTTTTTACACTCTCCCTTTCAATGCGTTAAATACCCAAGCAATTGCTAAAAAGCCAATTCCTACAGCTGAAAAACCCCAGCCTGCTATTTCGTAATATTTCATTGTTCCTAAAGCAATTAGCAATATTCCCATAAAAATCATGATTAATGTAGCATATCCTAGAACTTTGTTTTTATTTAAATTATTGGCCATTTTTTAATTAAATATTTTCATTAACATTTCCTTCAATAAGTCGTCAGAAGACATTTGATTTGCTCCTACTCCTTTTCCCTTCAAGTCCATATCTTTTAAATGGGCTAATATTTGACTAACGTGTTTCATTGAATAAGTTCGAAAGCCAATTTCGTAATCTTTTATTGCGTATTGTACTATTTTTAAGCTCTTCATTACATTTTGAGGAGACTTATCTTTTAATCCATGATAAAGTAATAGTTTAGAGAAATAAGCATAAACAATGCCAATAGTTACTACAAACGGATTATTCTTAGGATTTTGAGCAAAAAAACTTGCAATTTTATAAGCCTGTAATTGATTTCTATCAACAATAGCTTTCATCAATTCAAAATTATTATAGTCTTTGCTTATTCCAATATTTCGTTCAACTATTTCTGCAGTAATGCTTTTTTCATGATTTAAAATAACGGTTAGCTTTTCAATTTCATTAGCTATTTTAGATAGGTCATTTCCTAAAAACTCAATCAACATAGCAGTTGCTTTAGGTTCTATACTATATCCTTTTTTTTGCACCATTTGCTGTAGCCAACCTTCTAATTTATAATCTTTCAGCTTGTTACTTTCAAAAAGAACGGCATTTTTTTGTAATGATTTATATAGTTTTTTCCGTTTGTCAATTGTTTTATATTTATAACAAAACACCAAAACTGTTGAAGGCTGAGGCTGCTCTAAATAATCTTCCAATTGATCAATAGTACGTGCCAAATCTTGTGCTTCTTTTACAATAATAACTTGTTTATCTGCCATTAATGGATATCGCTTTGCATTGGATACAATATCATTTATAGTTACATCTCGTCCATAAAGAATCATTTGGTTGAATCCTTTTTCTTCTTCAGTTAGTACATTATCCTCAATAAAATCAGCTATATTATCAATGTAATATGGTTCATCTCCCATTAAAAAATAAACTGGAGCAAGCTCTTTTTTCTTAATATTTCTGATAATCTCTTTTATTTCTTCCAAAATAAACTTTAGTTAAAATTGTTCTATTCCTATAAAAAAATATCTTTGTGTTATGCAAAGATTAAACTTCCCATCTTTTAATTTTCGTTTCAAAAATAGTGAAAATAAAATAGCCATTTTTGATATTATCCGTAAAAAGTTCATTTTACTTACTCCAGAAGAATGGGTAAGACAACATGTGATACACGATTTAATTGAAAACAAAGGTTATCCAAAATCGTTAATTAGTGTAGAAAAAATTGTAAAAATAAACGGAATGAATAAACGTTATGATGGAGTAGTTTTTAAACCTAATGGTCTAATAAATGTTTTAATAGAATGTAAAGCTCCTAGCATTGTGATCGATCAAAGTACATTTGACCAAATTGCGCGATACAATTATCAATTAAGAGCCGACTATTTATACGTTACCAATGGATTGCAACACTATTATTGCCAGATGGATTACAAGAACGAAACTTATCATTTTTTGCAGTCTTTGCCTAATTATAACTTATAATAACAAAAACAATAAATGACAAAACAATTTGCCCTTGTTGTGTTGAACTGGAACGGTAAACAATTGTTAGAACAATTTTTACCCAACTTACTAAGCAACTCGCCAGAAGCCAACATTTATGTAATAGATAACAATTCTACTGATGGAAGTCAAGAATTGATAAAAACTGACTTTTCGGAAGTTACCTTAATTGAAAACAAAGGAAATTATGGCTATGCAAAAGGTTATAATGAAGGTTTAAAAAATCTAAACGAACCAATTTTAATTTTAATAAATTCTGATGTACAAGTTACACCAAACTGGCTACAACCAATTATAAAACTATTTAATGACGAACCAAAAACAGCAATTGTTCAGCCAAAAATACTTGACTATAAAAACAAACAATACTTTGAGTACGCGGGTGCAGCGGGTGGTTTTATAGATAAATATGGATTTCCTTATTGCAGAGGCAGGATTTTTGATTCAATTGAGCAAGATCTAGGGCAATACAATGACAGTATAGAAATATTTTGGGCAAGTGGAGCTTGTTTGTTTATTCGGAATGAAGTTTTTCATGATTTGAAAGGTTTCGATGAAAATTATTTTGCTCATCAAGAAGAAATAGACTTATGTTGGCGAGCAAAAAACAAAGGGTTTTCAATTAAATATTGTGGTTTTTCAACAGTTTATCATATTGGTGGAGCAACTTTAAAATATAATAGTCCACAGAAAACCTATTTAAACTTTAGAAACTCTTTACTTACTTTATATAAAAATTTGCCTAATAAAGGAAAATTCTCAACAATTTTTATAAGATTATGTCTTGATGGAATAGCAGGTATTCGTTTTATACTAATGGGAAAACCTAAACATTGCTTTGCAATTATTCGTTCGCATTTTGCCTTTTACAAACGAATTCATTTTTATAGAAAAAAACCAGCAACACCAAAGATTAACAAATACTTTGCAACTAATTCTATTATATTTTCTTATTTTGTACAAGGAAAAAAAAGATATTAAAATCTTATTCAAAAAATAATTATAATTTTTTAATCAGGTATATTGAAATGTCAGTCGTTTTGGTATATTTGATCCAAAATTCAATCATTTTTTATTTATGAAAAAAGTAGTTTTAGGTTTATCAGTTTTGGCATTAACACTTGCATCGTGTGGTTCAAAACAAAAAATTGCTGATTTAGAGGCAAAAAACAAAGAAATTCAAGACTTGTTAAACACTTGTTCTATTCAATTGAACTCTGCAATTGCTGAGAAAAAAGTTTTAGCTGACCAAGTGAATGACTTAAAGAAAAACACATCTGACTTAATTAGTAATGTTGGTAACTTAACAATGTTATCTTCAAAAGGAGCTGAAAACTTAGAGAAATCATTAGAAAGTTTAAAAGAGAAAGATTTGAAAATCTCGAGACTTCAAGATGCTATAACTAAAAAAGACTCTGTTACTTTAGCTTTAGTTAAGAGCGTTAAGAAAGAAATTGGTTTTGATGATCCAGATATCGAAGTTAACGTAGAAAAAGGAGTAGTATATATATCTATTGCAGATAAATTACTTTTTAAATCTGGAAGTTACCAAGTAAATGATAAAGCAAAAGCTATTTTAGCAAAAGTTGCTAAAATAGCAAAGAGCAAACCTGAATTCGAACTAATGGTTGAAGGACACACTGATAATGTGCCTATCAAAACTGCTATGTTTGAAGACAACTGGGATCTAAGTGTTAAGAGAGCTACTTCTATTGTAAGAATATTACAAAAAGATCTAGGACTAGATCCTAAACAATTAGTTGCATCTGGACGCTCTGAGTATGTTCCTTTAGTACCTAATGACAACGCTGAAGATAGAGCTAGAAACAGAAGAACTAGAATTATCTTAATGCCAAAAATCGATCAATTCTATGAAATGATAGAGAAAGAAATGAAAGAAATGAAATAATTTTTCTTTTATATGTATAAAAAGAGTAAATCAATTCTTGATTTACTCTTTTTTTTATTAACAACATTGCTTTACCATACTAAAATAGCTTTACAAAAAGTTTTAGTTAAAATAGATATTTCATTAAGTTTATTTTTATATAATCCTTATAGAATAGAATTTTTAATTATATTTGGCTTTATTAATCTTTTTTTAACATTTAAAAATCAACCCAATAAAACTATGAAAAAAGGTAATCAATTCTTCAACTTTTTCCTTCTAACATTATTATTTGTTTGTTTCACAAATACTGCTTCTGCACAATACAATTATGACCAAAGATTACATTACAATTATCCATGGAAGGTAAATATTCAAATGAGTATGATCAACCGTAATTTTAATAAAAATGAACCTTTTAGTACAGAACATGCTAATATAGCTACTTTACCAAAATTATCTGTAGAGTATTATGCAGGAAACAATTTTAGCATTAAAGCATCTATTTTATCAAGTGAAGTAAAAGCAAATAACGTTGTAAACGGATTAGTTGCTAAAGAAAATTTCAGCGTTTTTGCAGTAGATGCATTAGCAGTGTATAGTTTAGGTGGAGCAATAAATATTCCGATTGTAGACCCTTATATTGAAACTGGTTTTGGTTATACACACTTTAATAAAGACAGCAAAGCAATGTTTAATTTTGGTGGAGGTTTAAATATTTGGATTAAAGACACTAACTTGTTCAAAGTAGGTCAATATAACAGAGATCTATTAATTAACAGATTTGGTTTAAATTTAGAAGTTTTAGCACAAAAAAATCTTAGCAGTGGTCCTGGTACAAATGTTCAATATTCAGCCGGAATATTTTTTGTGTTCTAAACCTATATAATATTTTATGTACAAAAAGCGAGTTGTTTTTTTACAACTCGCTTTCTATTTTATTACAAAGCTGCCAAAAATATATTTAACAATATTTATTTAAAGCCTTGATTTTATATTAGATATTTATTAAATTTAAATGATTAGTTATTAATTTACTATATGACAGAAACGGAAATTGAATTAGAAAATAAAGCAATAGCAAAAGAATATAAAGAGCTTTTAAAAATTAGTTATCAGACTCTCACAGAGGAAGATAAAAAACTAATTCGAAAAGCTTTTGATGTTGCCGTAGAAGCACACAAAAATCAAAGAAGAAAGTCTGGAGAAGCATATATTTTTCACCCTATTGCTGTAGCAAAAATTGTTGCAAGAGACATAGGCTTAGGAGCAACTTCTATTGCTGCTGCCTTAATGCATGACGTGGTAGAAGATACAGATATTACTGTAAAACAAATTGAAGAATGGTTTAATCCTAAAATAGCCAAGATAGTTGAAGGATTAACTAAAATAGCCAACTTGGAACCAGATGATCACATATCTATGCAAGCGGAAAATTTTAGAAAAATGCTATTAACATTAAATGATGATGTTAGAGTTATTTTGATAAAACTTGCCGACAGATTGCATAATATGCAGACAATGGAAAGTATGGTAGATTATAAACAAGCAAAAATTGCTTCCGAAACGCTATACATTTACGCTCCATTAGCTCATCGTTTAGGGTTATTTAACATCAAAACAATGCTCGAAGATTTAGGTTTAAAATATACAGAACCTGAAGTATACGAAGACATTGTAAAAAAAATGAAAGAAACAAAAGAAGAGCAAGAGGCTTACTTAAAATCTGTTTCTGAAGTTCTTAAAACATCTTTAGACGAAGAACATATCGAATACTCTATGAAAGGTAGACCAAAGTCTATCTACTCAATTCGTAGAAAGATGAAAGCACAAAACGTAACTTTTGATGAAGTATACGATAAATTCGCTTTGCGTATTATTTATAAAGCTTCACCACATGATGAAAAGTTTATTGCGTGGAAAATTTACTCTATTGTTACCGATCACTTTCGTCCAAGTCCAAGCAGATTAAGAGACTGGATTTCATCTCCTAAGTCTACTGGTTATGAAGCACTTCATATTACAGTTATGGGACCCAAAGGTAGATGGGTAGAAATTCAAATTCGAAGCGAACGTATGGACGAAATCGCAGAGAAAGGATATGCTGCTCATTACAAATACAAACAAGGTGCAAGTGAAGAAAACAGTTTAGATATTTGGTTAAATCAGTTAAAAGAAGCTTTAGAAAGCTCAGAGTCAAATGCAGTAGATTTTGTTGAAGACTTTAAACTGAGTTTATATGCAAAAGAAATCTATGTTTTTACACCCAAAGGACAAATTAAATCTTTACCTAAAGGTGCTACTGTTTTAGATTTTGCCTTTGCTATTCATTCAGAAGTTGGCTTAAAAACAAGAGGTACTCGAGTAAATGGTCGTTTAGTGCCGCTAAATCATGTGCTTTCTAGTGGTGATCAGGTAGAAATTATTACTTCCGAAAATAAAAAACCAAACGTCAACTGGCTAGATTACGTTACTACAAGCAGAGCGCGTAATAAAATTAAAAGTGCTCTAAACGAAAATACTAAGAAAATTGCAGAAGATGGAAAAGAGCAGCTTATAAGAAAACTCAAGCATCTAAAAATAAATTTTGATGAAAATGCAGTTAATGAAATGGTTAGCTATTTCAAACTAAAAACTAGTCAAGATTTATTTTACAGAGTTGGTGCTGGATTAATTGATAATCATCAACTAAAAGAATATGCTTCTAAGCGCAACAACAGTTTATTTAGCTTCTTTAAGAAAACCATAAAAAGGTCAGCTTCTACACTACCATATGTAGAACATGTAGATAAAAACACATTGGATTTACTTGTTTTTGGGAAAGATAAAGAAAAACTAGACTATAAATTAGCAACCTGTTGTAATCCAATTCCAGGTGACAATGTTTTTGGTTTTATTACCATAAATGAAGGTATTAAAGTACATAAAACAGATTGTCCAAACTCACTTAGTATGCGTTCAAATTATGCATATAGAATTATTTCTGCCAATTGGATTGCATCATCAGATTCTGTAAACTTTGAAGCTACAATTAATATTACTGGTTTAGATTCAGCTGGCTTAACTACTGAAATAACTAAAATTATTATGGAAAGTAAAGCTGCTAACATACGCAGTATTTCATTAAGTGAAAATGCTGGTTTGTTTAAAGGATCAATTACCGTAATAGTTCCTAACAATGAAATTTTAAAACGAATGATTACTAATATTAAAAAGATTGAAGGCGTTGATAAAGTAACCCGAGTAAATGCTAATTAATAGCAAATATTATATCAAAGAAAATATAAATAGAGAATGAGGTAAGTTTGTCAACTCACTCAACCTTTCAACTATAATAAGTGGTAACTGTTAATTATAATTATTTGCAGTAAAATAAGCTGATTGAGTACTATACAAAATATATTAAAAGCCTCTAAACAATCTATTATTGTTGAATATAGTAAAGTATTAGATAATAAACGGGAGTGATTAGCAATTTGAAAAAATAGTCAAATTAACCGATTTCTTTTCTAAAAGCATTCAATTAGATTTGTTTCAATCTGTAAATAGTTAAATTAAAAACATCTAAAAGAGCTAATGAGAAAGATCTAAACATAACCTCATATCTTTATTAAAATACATAGAGATACTATTTTCATAACTATTTGATCATTTTTAATAAATAAAGGTAATTTCTTTAGACTTTAATTTTCCTTTTCGAGGAGCTGTAAATAGATGATAAACTAAAGATGTAGCTTTTTGAGTGGGCAAAAAATATACTGTTAATAACAGCTTCTATTTTTTTTATAATAAAAAAGCCTCTTTAAAAGAGGCTTTTTTATTATAATATTATTTCAAATTAGCGATAATTGATTCGATCTTCTCTCTTTCTTCTTCTGCTAATGCACTATCTACTAAAATACGACCACTGTGCTCATCTGTAATAATTTTTTTACGAGCAGCAATTTCTACTTGAGTTTGTGGTGGAATTGTAAAATAAGATCCTACTGAAGCTCCTCTCTCAATAGAAACAACAGCTAAACCATTTTTAACACCGCTTCTAATTCTTGTATAAGCATTTAACAAACGATCTTCAATCCCCTGTTTAAACTCTTCCGATTTAGCTAATAATAATTGCTCTTCACGTTCTGTTTCAGACATAATACTATTCAACTCAGACTCTATATGATTTAAGTGAACTGTACGCTCTGCTAAACGCTCTTCAGTTTGTGCAATATTACTTTTCTTATTCTCGATACTTACTTTCATTTCACGAATATGTTTCTCTGCAAGCTCGATTTCTAATTTTTGGAATTCGATTTCTTTTTCTAAAGAATTGAATTCTCTATTATTTTTCACTTCGTTTTGTTGCTCAGTATACTTTTTAATAGCATCTTTAAATTCATCAATAGCTATTTTCTTTTCTTTAATACCAGCTTCGATGGTATTTAAATCTGTGTGAAGTTTTTCTAAGCGTTTGTTTAGTCCAGCAACTTCATCCTTTAAGTCTTCCACCTCAAGAGGTAATTCTCCTCTCATATTTCTGATTTCGTCAATTCTTGAGTCGATCAATTGTAAGTTGTAAAGTGCTCTTAGTTTCTCTTCAACCGTTAATTCTTTCTTGTTTGTCATCTCTATAAGTAGTTAACTGGATTCGTATTTACCTTTGATAAAATAACTGCAAAATTAGGCATTTTTTTTGAAAGAAACTCAACTATATAATTTTTTGTATATCTTTCACTCTCAAAGTGCCCAATATCTGCCAAAACCAATTGATTTTCAGCCTGATAGTAATCATGATATTTTAAATCTGCAGTAATAAAAATATCTGCTCCTGCAGCAATAGCTGCTTTAATGGCAAAACTTCCCGATCCGCCTAAAACTGCAACTTTTCTTACTTCTTTATTTAATAAAGCACTGTAGCGTATTCCTCCAGTTTGCGTTTTCTCTTTCACTTGTTGTAAAAAATCTACTTCATTCATTGGTGTTTCAAGCTCACCGATCATTCCCATTCCAACGTTTTGCAACTGATTTTCTAAGGTATAAATTTCATAAGCCACTTCCTCGTATGGATGTGCTTCAAATAACTTTCTTAGAATATTGCCTTGTAAATGCTTCTCAAATAGCACTTCTATTTTGTGTTCATTTACTATTTCTTCAATTCCTTTTTGTCCTATTGTTGGATTACTTTTATCGTTTCCTTTAAAGCTTCCTTTTCCTTGCGAAACAAAACCACAACGATCATAATTACCAATTGCACCAGCTCCTGCATTAAACAAGGCTTCTCGTACTTTGTCGCTTTCATTTACTGGAGCATAGGTAACTAATTTTTGAATATAGTGTTGCTTAGGTATTAATATTTTAGGATTCTTTAAACCAATTGTGTCACACAAAATTTTATTTACCCCTTCTTGATGGTTATCTAATGCAGTGTGAATGGCGTAAATAGCAATATCATTTTTTATAGCTTTAATTACTGAACGTTCAACATAACTTTTTCCTGTAATTTTTTTTAAGCCAGAAAATAATATGGGATGAAAACAAATAATCAAATTACACTGTTTTTCTATTGCTTCATCAACAACTGTTTCTAAGGCATCATGGCAAACTAATATTCCCGTTATTTCTTGGTCGTAACTTCCTACCAATAATCCAACATTGTCAAAATCTTCAGCATAACACAACGGTGCTAATTCTTCCAATACTGGAATAAGTTCTTTTATTTTCATGTATTTTATTTAGATATGAAACTTAGGCAATTATATTTCTTTCTCAAAGATAAAAAAAATGATAATTTCGTACTCATGAAATTACTACGCCTATTGCTTTTTCCGTTCGCACTAATATATGGTTTTATTACCAGTTGCAGAAATTGGTGCTATAAAATTGGTATTTACCAACGAACTTCTTTTACCACACCAACTATTGTTGTTGGAAACTTAAGTGTTGGAGGAACTGGAAAAACTCCTATGGTGGAATATTTAATTCGTTTACTACAATATCAATATCAACTTACTACGTTGAGCAGAGGTTATAAACGTAAAAGCAAAGGATTTTTTTTAGCCAACTCTACAACCACAATGGAAGAAATTGGTGATGAGCCTTTTCAATACCACAGTAAATTTCCAAACATCAATGTAGCCGTTGACGCCAAACGAGTCGAAGGAATAAAAAACATACTAAATAAGCGACCTAATACCGAAGTAATTTTACTAGACGATGCTTTTCAGCATTTGGCATTACAAGCTGGTTTTTATATTTTACTGACTACATATAACGAACCTTATTTTAATGATTTTATTTTGCCTACTGGTAACTTAAGAGAAGTAAGAAAAGGTGCCGAAAGAGCCAATATTATTGTTATTACCAAATGCCCTAAAAATTTAAGCAAAGAAGAGCGTCAACTCATTCGCAATAAACTAAATTTAAAAGTAGGACAATTGTCTTTTTTTACGTACATTGAATTTAGTAAAATTGCATATTCAAATACTGATTCAGTGGAAGTTGATCAACTTTTACAAAAAGAATTTATCTTGCTTGCGGGCATTGCAAAACCGCAATCATTTTTTGATCATTTAAGAAAAAAAGAAACAGTGTGTTTGACCTATCCAGATCATCACAATTTTTCTTTAACAGATATTGAATCAATTTTGAAAACGGCTAATGGTAATATTATTATTACAACCGAAAAAGATTATGTTCGCTTAAATGGATTAATTCCTGAAAGTCAGTTATTTTATTTACCTATTCAAACTTCTTTTATTGAACAACAAGAAGAATTTGATTCAAAAATTTTAAACTATGTGGGAAAAAGTACAAGAAACCGTTAAATTCATTAATGAGAAAACAAATTTTAAACCTGAAATTGGAATTGTTTTAGGCTCTGGCTTAGGAAACCTTACTGCTGATATTACCATTGAACATGAATTGCCTTATGAAGATATCCCGAACTTTCCTGTATCTACAGTAGAAGGACATAAAGGAGCTTTAATTTTTGGTACATTAAATGACAAAAAAATTGTAGCAATGCAAGGTCGTTTTCATTATTATGAAGGATATGATATCAAAACAACTGTTTTTCCTATTCGAGTAATGAAATACTTAGGTGTTCATACTTTAATTGTTTCTAACGCTTCAGGAGGTGTAAACCCAAGCTTTAAAGTGGGAGACATTATGATTATTAATGATCATATCAATGCCTTTCCAGAACATCCATTAAGAGGACATAATGATGAACGATTTGGCCCGCGATTTGTAAACATGAATGAAGTGTATTCAAAAGACCTAATTGAAAAAGCACACAGAATAGCCAAATTTAAAAATTACGATATAAAAGAAGGTGTTTATTACGGACTACAAGGCCCAACTTTCGAAACTTTAGCAGAATATAAAATGGTGAGAATTCTTGGTGGAGATTGCGTAGGAATGTCAACTGTACCAGAAGTTATAGTTGCTCGTCATATGGATATGAAGGTTTTCGGGATTTCCGTAATTTCTGACATGGGCAACGAAGATGGAATAGCAGATGTAAATCATGAAGAAGTACTAAAAGCAGTACAAGCTGCCGAACCAATTGCGCGCGATTTAGTAAACGAATTAGTAAAAGTTATCGTGTAAATCTTTAGCAAAAGAGGGACATTTTAGAGCTATAATTTCAAATAGTGTTTCCTGAAAAAAAAGTAACTTTAATTAAGGGAAAAACGAAGAAAAAAAACGAAGAATCATTTGTAAAAGACATTCGCAATAATATGCGTCGTATTTTCACTATAGAACAAAAGACTTTAAGCCTTACGAGCAGAGATTTCGACTACTGACTTATTTAGAAAATACAGTATTAACCAATCTCAATTTTACAAGTAGAATAAAGAGTTTCTAGAAGCAGGTAAGAAACGCTTTATAAGATTAATTGCTATTAAAAAATACGAGATAATTCAACAAGTTACACACAGTGAGTTAGGTGTAAAACGAACCTTGCAAGAGTATGGAATTTCTCGTAGTACGTTTTACAAATGGTATCAAAGTTATTTAGACAATGGATTAGAAGAGTTAAAACAACGAAATCTCTAACAGGACACATCATTCACACTGAAGATGTAAAAACAATGGTTAATTGAACTATCAAAAAGGCTAAATTAAAAACATAAAAGAAGCCAAAATTACTATCGGTTAATGGTTCTTCTTAGTTCAAACGAACCAAAAACATATTTAAAAGATCACGTAAAAATGAAGAAAGTCCACGGTAAACCAATGCATCTGAAGACTCAAGGTAAAATAGAACGCTATCACAGAACAATGAAAAACGTGGTTAAACTAAATCATTTTTACCATCCAGAAAAATTAATTCAAGCTTAGGCGAATTTCTTAAAAATTACAATAATAAATGATATCCTGAATCTTTAACAAGCCAGGTTAAGTTATTTAGTGCATAAATGTTTCTAACTAAAGTTTAATTAGTTTTAGTTCAGTTATAAAATAAGCAATTGAAACCCGTTGTGCATTATGAGTAAGTGACAAAAAAAGTTGCCCATGCTTATAATAAGCAGTAAATTTAAGATCCTAC
>CANQRD010000027.1 GCA_947626185.1 uncultured Flavobacterium sp. | reverse complement strand
AAAAAATGGAGTTCAAATGGATGGAGAATATTATGAGTTTGATACTAATCATTTTGTTATTGAGATCATAAAGGGAAGTTTAAAAGTGATTAGTTAAAAGATTTACTACAATAAAAAACAATAGTCAATTCTAGATACGTTGTTTATAAAAATTGTACATTTGTCAATTATGTATATAACATGCAAAAGTAAAAAAATATGAATTCATTTGATGTAGTTGTAATTGGTTCAGGACCAGGAGGGTATGTAGCGGCTATTCGTTGCGCTCAGTTAGGATTTAAAACTGCAATTGTTGAGAAATATTCAACATTGGGTGGTACTTGTTTAAATGTTGGTTGTATTCCATCAAAAGCTTTATTAGCTTCTTCTCATATGGTAGAGGAAATGAAGCATTTTGCTGAGCACGGAATTGAAGTTTCTGGCGATGTAAAGGTTGATTTAAACAAAATGATTGAACGTAAGCAAGCAGTTGTAGATCAAACTTGTTCTGGAGTTAAATTCTTAATGGATAAGAATAAAATTACAGTTTTTGAAGGAGTAGGTTCTTTCGAAAATGCTACTACAATTAACGTAACTAAAAACGATGGCTCAGTAGAAACAATCGAGGCAAAAAATACAATTATTGCTACAGGTTCAAAACCATCAACTTTACCTTTTATTACATTAGATAAAGAAAGAGTAATTACTTCTACAGAAGCATTAAAATTACCAGAAGTACCAAAACACTTAATCATTATTGGTGGAGGTGTAATTGGTTTAGAGTTAGGTCAAGTATATTTAAGATTAGGAGCGCAAGTTTCTGTGGTAGAATATGCAGATCGTATTCTGCCAACAATGGATGGGGCTGTTTCTAAAGAATTGACAAAAGTTTTAAAGAAACAAGGAGTGAAGTTTTACACGTCTCATAAAGTACATTCTGTTGTGCGTGAAGGAGATGTTGTAAAAGTTTCTGCAGAAAATAAAAAAGGAGAAATCATTACTTTAGAAGGTGATTACGCTTTGGTAGCAGTTGGTCGTCGTCCCTATACAGACGGATTAAATGCTGAAAAAGCTGGAGTTAAAATTACAGAAAGAGGTCAAGTAGAAGTAAATGATAATTTGCAAACTACAGCTTCTAATATTTATGCAATTGGAGATGTTGTTCGTGGAGCAATGTTAGCACATAAAGCAGAAGAAGAAGGAGTAATGGTTGCAGAATATCTTGCAGGTCAAAGACCACACATAGACTATAATTTAATTCCAGGAGTAGTTTATACATGGCCAGAAGTAGCTGCAGTTGGTAAAACTGAAGAACAATTAAAAGCAGAAGGAGTAGCTTACAAAGTTGGAAGTTTCCCATTCAGAGCATTAGGACGTTCTCGTGCAAGTGGCGATTTAGATGGATTAGTAAAAATCCTAGCAGATCAAACTACCGATGAAGTTTTAGGAATTCATATGGTAGGTGCACGCGCAGCAGATCTTATTGCAGAGGCAGTAACTGCAATGGAGTTTAGAGCATCAGCTGAGGATATTTCAAGAATGTCTCATGCTCATCCTACGTTTGCAGAAGCAATAAAAGAAGCAGCATTAGCAGCAACAGATAATAGAGCATTACACGTATAATTTTAATACTTTGTTTTGTTAAAAAAGAGCCTAAAGTTTTATTTTAGGCTCTTTTTTGTTTCCTATGTAATAAATTATAATATATTTGCTTCAATCAAAAAAAGTGAAAAATGAAAAAGATAATAGCATTAGCGGCAGCAGTTGTATTGTTTATCGCTTGTTCTAAAGATGATAATAAAACACAAGATGATCCTATTTTTTCTCAACCGTATACTAAATTAGAAAGCTTAGATGATTTAGAATTAGGTAAGTATCAGTATATGGGGAATAAATTAGGTAATAGAAAGGTAGGTTTAGTAGGCGAAGGAACATATTGTAAACAATTAGATTACTTATTAATAGCAGAGGACTTTAGTGAAAAAAATCAGAGAATAGAAAAATATTTTCTATACAATAATTTCCGCTTAGATTTAGTTGATAAAGTGCAAAAATGTGTGAGTATTTTTAAATCACATAGAGTTATAGCCGATTTAAGATTAATTGAACCAGGTTTATTAAAAACGAATGTTAACGACGGAGTTTTTGGAGAAATTCCAGAGAAACATGAAGAAGTATACGATGGAGTTTTAGAAATAGGTTTTCAAGCTGGTTTTTTAAGAATTGAAGATCGCATGTCAGATTATAATCGAGTTACTAAAGACGAAAAAGTATATTTATATTTTAAAAAAATATAAGAATAAAACAAAAAAGCTTTTATTTATATAAATGAAAGCTTTTTTGTTTTTGTAAGAATTATAGAATAAGCCTTATCTTCGCAATTCTAAAAAAAGGAAGAGATAAATGGATATAAAAATAGTAATTCAACAACATCTTGACGAGTTGTTTTATATAGCCGACCAAAAAGGAAAGCTAAATACAAACTTAGTAGTAGAAATTGGAGCTTATATTGGCGCAGGTGTTTTAAGAGGAAGATTTGCTACTAACAAAGAAGTGACTCAAGAAGAAATTAATGGAGTATTTGGAGTTATAGGTGATTTTTGTAAACAAAGTTTTGGAAGAAGCTATACAAAAGTTCATTTTAAAAAAACTACAGTATTGGCTTTAAATTTGTTACAAAAGACTAGCTTTGATGATGATTTACAAACCTTTCTATTAGAAATAAAGAAGTAGATTTTAATAAAAAAGAACAAAAAAGAGAAATTGCAAGTTGAGCGATTTCTCTTTTTTTGTTAAATAGTTAGTAATAAATAAAATACTTGTGTTTAAATTGTTAAATAGCTAACTAACTAAAAAATAACAAATCATAAAACTATGTATGCTGTTAATAAGCTTGTTATATGAATTACATTAAGATATCTTGGTAAAATATTTAATAAAAAATTAATCACTAAAATTGATTCGAAAAATGAACAAAAACGTAAGTTTTTTAAAAAATACAGTCTTAGCATTGTTTTTAATACTTGGTTCTTTTTCTTATGCACAAAAAAAACCATTGGATCATTCTGTTTATGATAGTTGGCAAAGTATTGGTGCAAGAAAATTATCAAACGATGGACAGAAAATTTACTATGAAGTAAATCCCCAAGAAGGGGATAAAACATTGTTTTTGTATTTAATAGATACAAAAGAAGAAATAAAAATTGAACGTGGTGAAAAAGCTATTTTTACAAACGATTCAAAATTTGCAGCTTTTCAAATTAAACCATTTTATAAAGACATCAAGGCTGTAAAAAATAAAAAGAAAAAAGAAGATGAGTTAGCAAAGGACTCGCTTGGTATTTATAATTTTTCAAAAGGCAAGCTTCAAAAAATAGCGAACGTAAAATCTTTTAAAATTCCTGAAAAAGGAACTGATTATATTGCATATTTATTAGAAAAACAGAAAGATACAATAAAGGGGAAAAGCAAGCCTGCAGCGAAAGGAAAAGATAAAACGCCTTTGCAATTGGTTGTGATGAATTTGGTAACTTCAAATAAAATAGAATTGAATAATGTTGTAGATTATTATTTCAATGAAAAGGGAACTTATCTAGTTTATACAACATCAAATCTTGATAAGAAAAAAGCAGAAGCAAAAGGTAAAAATATTGAGAAAGAAAATGAAAAAGATCAATCAAAAACTGAAGATAAAAAAGCTGAGGAGTCTGTTGTATATGGAGTATTTGCAATTGATTTAAAAACGCAAAAACAATTTACCTTATTTGAAGGTGAAGGAGAATTCACTCGCTTCAGCTTTGATAAAAATGGTGATCAACTTGTTTTTACATTTAATAATGATGAAGAAAAAACATTAGTAAAAACATATACTATTTATTATAGTAAATTACCAAAGCCGGCAAAAGTATTATTGTCGAATCAGGTGACAGGTATGCCAAAAGATTGGGTGGTTTCAGAAAATTATACGCCAGTTTTTAGCAAAAATGGTAAGCGTTTATATTTTGGCACCGCACCAATGCCAATAGCAAAAGACACAACATTAATTGCTGATGATCACGCGGTAGTAGACATTTGGCACTTTAAAGAGGATTATTTACAGCCTCAGCAGTTAGTTTCGTTAGATAGAGATTTAAAACGATCATTTTTAGCTACAATTGATTTATCAAAACCTTCAAAAATGGTGCAGTTGGCAGATATCAATAGTAATTCTGTTTCATTAGTGGATGAAGGTGACGCGTCAATTGTATTCTTATCATCTGATTTTGGACGTCGAGTAGAAAGACAGTGGAATATATCTGGTGTTACTTCTTATTATATTGTTGATGTTACAACAGGGAATAAAAAATTAGTGGTGAAAGACTTACCAGGTAGAGCTAGCATTTCGCCCGAAGGAACTGCAGTTGCTTATTTTAATAGTGAAGAAGGTAACTGGTATTTGTATGATGTAAAGTCAGGAAAAACAAAGTGGCTAAATAATGGATTAAAGGTTTCGTTTGCTGACGAAGAATTTGATATGCCAGATAATGCTTCAGCATACGGATTACAAGGATGGACATTAAATGACGAATCTGTTTTAATAAGGGATAGATTTGATATTTGGGAGTTTTTTGTTCGCAATGAAAAACCAGCAAGAATGGTTACAAATGGGTATGGTAGAAAAAATACTACTACTTTTAGCTTGATGCAGTTGAATCCGGAAGAAAGAGCGTTTAATAGAAATGAACTACAGATTGCAACGGCATTTAATGAGAAAAATAAAGATGCAGGATTTTATAGTTTAAGAATAAAGGATAAATGTAATCCTACGGAAATCTTAATGGAGAATTCCAGTGGATTCAATTCTTTAATAAAAGCAAATGATACAGAAGTATATGCTTTTGTAAAAGGAAATTTCACGATGCCAGATGAATTATTTGTTGGAGTAGATTTAGTAAATGCAGAAAAAATTTCTACAACAAATCAACAACAAAAAGAATACAATTGGGGAACAAATGAATTGGTTTCTTGGACAACTCCTAACGGATTTGCTGCAACAGGAGTTTTGTTTAAACCAGAAGATTTTGATCCAAATAAAAAATATCCAATGATTGTATATTTTTACGAGAAACTGTCTGATAATTTAAATAGATATGAAGCACCAGCGCCAACTCCATCTCGTTTAAATATTCCATTTTTTGTAAGTAATGGATATTTAGTATTTACACCAGATGTGAGTTACATAGAAGGACATCCTGGAAAATCAGCTGAGGAGTATATTAATTCGGGTGTTGATTTCTTAAAGGAGAACTCTTGGTTAGATGGAGATAAAATAGCTATTCAAGGACAAAGTTGGGGAGGTTATCAAGTAGCTCACTTAGTTACAGTAACCGATAAATATGCTGCTGCATGGTCTGGTGCGCCAGTTGTAAATATGACTTCTGCTTATGGCGGAATTCGTTGGCAAACAGGAATGAGTAGACAATTTCAGTACGAAAAAACACAAAGTAGAATTGGAAAAGATCTTTGGGAAGGATATGATCTGTATATTGAGAACTCACCATTGTTTAAAGTACCTAATATTACAACGCCTTTAGTAATTATGCATAACGATAATGATGGAGCTGTGCCATGGTATCAAGGTATTGAAATGTATATGGCTATGCGTAGATTAGGTAAACCAGTTTGGATGTTGAATTATAATGGAGATGAACATAATTTGATGAAACGTCAGAACAGAAAAGATATTCAGATACGTCAACAACAATTTTTCGATTATTATTTAAAAGGAGCAAAAGCACCAGTTTGGATGGTAAAAGGTGTTCCTGCAACAATGAAAGGAAAAGATTGGGGATTTGAACTTATTGATGAAAAAGTTCAATAAGTAATAAAAAAGACACTGTATAAAAAATGGTGTAAGTATAAAAATCTGCTTGTGTTAAAAAACCAAGCAGATTTTTTTTGCTTGATAATTAAGTAGTTGCGGAAGTGAAAAACCAATTTTTAGATAAGTTTTTCAAACAGCTTAAAACTTGAGATTAACTTCAAAATTACTAAAAGATTCATAAGACGGAGCAATTGAAAAAATGCTAGAAGATGAGTTAAATGTTCACCTGGAGGAGTAAACCTACTATTTTATCTTTAGTTTATGAAATATGAAATTACTTGGGTGGATGCTAAAGTAGGTTGAAATAAAGCTAAGCTTCTTCTTGAATAAATGAGTAGTATTCCATAAATTTACTAAAAGGAAAAATGTTATGGATAATCCAATTAAAAAAATAGCTGTACTAACTTCTGGTGGTGATGCGCCAGGAATGAATGCTGCAATTAGAGCTATAGTGCGTACTTGTTTCTATCACAATGTAATTTGTGTTGGTGTATTTAGAGGTTTTCAAGGCTTAGTAGAAGGAGATTTCGAAATATTAGGTCCACGTGATGTAAATTATATCATTAATAAAGGAGGTACAATTTTAAAAACGGCGCGTAGCGATGCTTTTCGTACTGAAGACGGAAGAAAGCAAGCTTATCAAAAACTAAAAGAAGCAAATATAGATGCATTAATTGTTATTGGCGGTGACGGAAGTTTCATGGGAGCAATGACGTTGAGCAAAGAGTTTGATATTCCAGTAATGGGAATACCAGGAACGATTGATAATGATATTGCAGGTACAAGTCATACAATTGGATTTGATACAGCTTTAAATACGGTTGTAGATGCAGTAGATAAAATTAGAGATACAGCAAGTTCTCATAAGCGTTTATTTTTTGTTGAGGTAATGGGGCGAGATGCCGGACATATTGCCTTAAATGCAGGTATTGGAGCTGGAGCAGAAGAGATTATTATTCCTGAGGAAAACTTAGGTTTAGAGCGTTTGCTTGAATCTTTAAAAAAGAGCAAAAAATCAGGAAAATCATCAAGTATTGTTATTGTTGCTGAAGGTGAAAAATTAGGGAAAAATGTTTTTGAACTAGGACAATATGTAGAAGATAATTTGCCAGAATATGAAGTGAGAGTTTCTGTACTAGGTCATATGCAACGAGGTGGAGCGCCATCGTGTTTTGATCGTGTTTTGGCGAGTAGGCTAAGTGTAAAGGCTGTTGAAACTCTTTTAGAAGGAGGTAAAAACCAAATGGTTGGATTAATTAATGATCAAGTTGCTTTAACTCCTTTAGAACGTGCAATAAAAGGTCAATCTGCTATAGATGCAGAATTATTGCGAGTGTCAGATATAATTACAATATAAAAAAATGAATATGAAAACAAGAATTGGAATAAATGGATTCGGTCGAATTGGCCGTTTAATGTTAAGAGAAGCTGTAAAAAGAAATGATGTTGAAGTAGTAGCTGTAAATGATTTAATGGATGTTGATCAGTTAGCTTATTTAATTAAATACGATTCCGTTCACGGTCGTTTTGATGGTACTGTGGAAGTCGTTGAAGGACATCTAATCATTAATGGAAAAGAAATTAGAGTGACGGCTGAAAAAGATCCTACTCAATTAAAATGGAATGAAGTAAATGTTGATATCGTTGCTGATTGCACAGGAATTTTTAAAGAATTAGCAGGTGCACAAAAACACATAGAAGCAGGTGCAAAAAAAGTATTAATTTCTGCACCATCTGCTGATGCCCCAATGTTTGTTTTAGGAGTAAATGATTGTGAATTGAAACCAACAGATACTATTATTTCTAATGCGTCTTGTACAACCAATTGTTTAGCTCCTTTAGCAAAAGTATTGAACGATAATTTTGGAATTGCAGAAGGCTTAATGACTACTATTCACGCAGCAACAGCAACACAATCAACTGTTGATGGACCTTCTAAAAAAGATTTTAGAGGAGGTCGTTCTGCTATGAATAATATTATACCAGCTTCTACTGGTGCGGCAAAAGCTGTAGCTAAAGTTATTCCATCTTTAAAAGGAAAATTAACAGGAATGTCAATGCGCGTACCTACAGCAGATGTTTCTGTGGTAGATTTAACTGTTAAGTTAAATAAAAGCACTTCCTATGAAGAAGTGATGGCAGTATTGAAAAAGGCAAGCGAAAATGAATTAAAAGGAATTATGGCTTTTGTAGAAGATGATGTAGTTTCTCAAGATTTTGTATCAGATACACATACTTGTATTATTGACGCAAAAGCGGGTATTGCTTTAAATGATACATTTTTTAAATTTGTGGCTTGGTACGACAACGAATACGGATATTCTTCTAAAATGGTTGATATGGCTGTATTGTTAAATACCGTAAAGTAATCTTATTTAATGAAAATAATTGTAGATAGCGGATCCACAAAGTCAGATTGGATTTTTTTTGATCAACAAAACAACGTGCTTACTTCCGTTACTAGCTTAGGATTAAATCCTGAAGTAATAACAAGTGATGAACTTTTCAATCGTGTAAATGTTGTATCAGATATTGTAAAATATAAAGACCAAGTTAGTCAACTTTATTTTTACGGATCTGGTTGTGGTTCTGATCGATCAAAGAAAATGATATATGATTTTTTACAAGGATATTTTATCAACTGTAAAAAAATCCATGTACACGAAGATACTTACGCTGCTGTATATGCAACAATAGGTAAAAATGAAAAAGGAATAGTTTGTATTAATGGAACAGGATCAAATGTTTCGTTTTACGATGGAGAAAATATCCATCAAAAAATAGAATCATTGGGCTATATGGCAATGGATGATTGCAGTGGAAGTGCATTAGGAAGATTGATGATAAAATCATTGTTTTTAAAAATAATGCCCAACGACTTGAGTCAGAGTTTTAGAGCAAAATACGATTTAGATGCAGATGTTGTTAAGTTCAATTTTTATAAGAGAGAAAATCCCAATGCTTATTTAGCTTCATTTCTACCTTTTTTAATCGAAAATAAAAATCATCCTTTTTTTCAAAAAATGATTTTAGATCAGGTAGATTTTTTTGTACAGCACTATATTAAAAATCATAGCGAATATCAATCAGTACCAGTGCATTTTGTAGGATCGGTTGCTTATTTTCTACAAGATGAATTTAAAAGTGTATTAAAAGCTAATGGAATTGAAGTAGGGAAGATAATCCAGAAACCATTAGATGGATTAATCGAATATCATAAATAAGTAAAGGCTCATTCTTGCATAGGAATGAGCTCTTTTAACTATAAATAAATGGAAATAGCAATTATTGTCCATAATGGCAAGAAAGATGAAATGCTTAAGTTTGTTAAATTTAATAAAGTGCTTTTGGCAAGTAAAAATATTAAATTAATCGCCACTGGTACTACTGGTAGAATTGCAGAAAAAGAAGATTTTATAGTAAATAAAATGCTCTCTGGACCTTTTTGGGGAGATGCGCAAATTGCGGCTAGAGTAGCGGAAGGTAAAACTAAAATGGTGTTTTTTTTTAAAAAACCATTAAGTAAACACGCACATGAGCCAGATATTAATATGTTACTTCTTGTTTGCGATGTTTATAATGTACCATTAGCTACAAAGGGGCAAGTGCTCAAATGTTGTTGGATGCTATTAAATAAAAGAGGGCGAAATTTTTTTTCGCCCTCTTTTATTTTTATTTTGTAGCAATCATCGAAATCTCTACATTGACATTTCTTGGTAATTTTACTACTTGAATACACTCTCTTGCGGGTGCAGTTTCTGCGTTGAAATAACTACCGTAAATTTCGTTTACTGTAGTAAAATCATTCATATCAGTTAAGAAAATTGTAGTTTTCACTACATTTTCAAAAGTCATGTTTGCTTCTGATAAAATAGCTTCTAAGTTTTTCATCACTTGCTTGGTTTCGTCTTCGATTCCCGTTGTTACCAACGTTTCTGTAGATTGGTCAAAAGGAATTTGTCCAGAAACAAATAATAAATCTCCAACCTTTACAGCGTGATTATAAGGTCCAACTGGTTTTGGAGCTTTTTCTGAGTTAATAATTACTTTATTCATTTTATAAGCTTTTTTAGAAAAAACGTTTATCTGGAGATTTTCTCTTCTCCCATTTAATATCACTCAACATAGAAGATTTAATTCCAATAAAGAATCCCCAACTGGTATAAGTACCAATGGGTACCCAAGTAAAGTTCATTCTCCAGCTCAGTAAATCTCTTTCAAAACGAAGTTGAGTAAAGGTTACTCCTTTTTGTACAAAGTCATATCCAGATGAGAAACCTACTTTCCATCTAGGAGTTAGTTCTATGTTACCAGACATCATTACTGAGTTATTTACAATTTCGTTTTGTCTGGCAGAGTTATTATAAGTTAAGGAATAAGCGAAAGTTAAATCCCATGGAAGTTTAGCGTTATAGAAGCCTTCAAAAGGCTTGTCTGACTCTTCGTCATCATTTCCAAACATGCTTTGCCTAGGGTCTCCTAAGTTGCCTGCTTGACCGAATAAATCATCACCACGTCCACCGTTGTCAATAGAGTTTTGATTATTGTTTTGACTATTTCTATCGAACATTGCATCTCGGCTAGATAATGACCAGTTTACCGTAACGTTTGCACTCGTTAAACGAAATAAACTTCCTCCATTATCAATGTTAAAAACGTCAATTCGCTGATTATTATTGTTTAAAGCATACGGATCTAAAGTAGCACCAAGATTTACCTGCATCTTATCTTTAAAAAATGCTGTTCCTGTTGATAAACGCACTGGAGCCCATTTTAATGAATCGGCAGACATATTATAGCTTGTAGAAAGATTTAAGTTATTTAAAAGCATTAGCTTTCTATATCCTTCTTTCGTATTTTCATCATCTTTAATTTTTGCCTCAAAGGTATTACTTAAACTAAGGTTTAATATGTTGGAATTCATTTTACCAGGAGAGCCAAACATTCCTGATTGGAAACGAGTATATTCATACAGTGTTAGACCAGTAGCATCAATAGCATAGGTATCATAATATTTTTCAAAACTTGGCGTATAGGCATATCCAACAGATGGACGCATTACATGTCTTAAAGCTTGAATTTTACTGTCTTTTCCAAAATTAAACGTACCATAAATTGTTGTACCTATACTTGCATTTACGTTATAAGTACCAAATCGATCAAAGCCATTTACTCGAATATCATCTACTTTGTTCGTTTGCGGATTGTATTCTTTCTTTAAGGTATTTAAATACCAAACTTCATTATAAGTTGCACCAGCAGTTACCGAAAAATATTTAAATAATTTAAAGTTTGTGGATAGAGGAATATTATGTTGAAATCCGGTGTTTAAACTATCAAACATTGCTTGTTTGAAAAAGTTGCTTTCGTGGATGTTTACTCTGTTTTCTCCTCTTAAGTTATAAGTTAAGTTTAAGTTTTTAATAATTCCCTTTTTTGAACCGAATTTTGGAGCAAATGGAAACATACGATCTACACTTACGTTTAGTGTTGGTAAAGACATATTTACCTGACCCGTATTGGTAGATTGTGAGTGCGTTGCCGCTAATGACATACTCACTTGTGGGGCACCTTCAAATGTTTTTTGGTAACTAATAGAAGAGTTCATTGTATTGTTCAACGAAGCTCCTACATTATATGAGCTATTAGTTTGTCTAAAATATTGGCTACTACCTAAGTTTACCGATGCAGAAAATCTTGAACTTGGATTTGCTTTTGCATCTTGTGTATGGTTCCACTGAATATTATAAATTGTATTTTTTTGGTAATCAGGTAATCCTTTTTCGCTTAAAATGTTATTTTCATATCTCAATAAAAAACGCCCATTATACTTGTAACGCTTAGCATAATTACTTTGTGAGCGCAATGCCCAACTGCCGTTAGTGTAATAATCTCCTTGTAAAGTTAAGTCGGCTTTGTCTCCCATTGTAAAATAGTACCCAGCATTTTGTAGGTAATAACCCTGTCTGTTTGCTTCTCCAACACTTGGAATTATAAAACCAGATTCAGCTTTTTCTGACATAGGAAAAAATGCAAAAGGTAAACCCAAGGGAGTTGGTACTCCAGCAAGTACCATATTTGTTGGTCCAACAACTACTTTTTTGTTAGGAACAAACTTTACTTTTTTAGTTTGAAAATAATATTCAGGATCATCAAGATCTTTAGCAGTTGTGAAAATAACATCTTTCATAAAATAAACAGAGTCATTTTCTTTTTTGGTCATCGCAGCTTTAATGTTGAATTCACCTTGTGAAGTTCTTGATTGCCAAACTAATGCTTTGTGCGTTTTTGTATTATATACAATAGAATCTGGTTCAACCACTTGTCCACCTTGTTTAAAAACAGGTGCTTGGCTTAGTTTTCCTAAACTATCTATAATTCTACCAGCAGAAACTTGGTTGGTTTCATAGTTAAATACAATTATACCAGCAGAAAGCTCAAAATCCTGGTACTTTAGTTCTGCTTCGTTATATAAAGTAATTTCTTTTTTCTTAAGATCTAATTTATTGTAATCTTTCGCTGTTCGGTAAACAATACTTTCGATAAACGACTTTTTAGGTTGACCTACACTATCTTTGGTAGACTTTTGTTCTTTGTTAACAATAGTATCTTTCTCTAAATTTTGTAGTAAATTAGAGTTTTGTTTATTGATTGTCAAGGAAGTAGATGTTTTGTTGAATTCTTGTGCTTTTACCCTAGGAAAAGAAAATAATCCTAAAATAAACAAAACAATGGCGATATTGAAAATATTAGTGCGCAAATCTGTTAATATGTTCTATTTTTGTAAAATCAAACGTGTTGTTTTTAACACGCCAAACTTACATATATTTTTTCTGAAAAATGTAATTAAATTAATTTAATGCGAATTATAATTTAGTTTTTATGAATAGGAGAGTAGCTAATTTATTGATGTTTTTTATTTGCTTATTTGCTTTGAATACGTCTTTTGGACAAAATGGCAAATTTAAAGTTATTTTAGACCCTGGTCATGGAGGAAAAGACTCTGGTACTAATCACCTATCAAATGTAGAAAAAGATATTGTTTTGGCTGTAGCTTTAGAAACAGGTAAGATTTTACAAAATCAAAAAGATATCGAAGTTATTTATACTAGAGATAAAGATGTTTTTGTTGAGGTAAAGCAGCGTTCTGTCATTGCCAATGAAAAAGGAGGTAATGTTTTTGTATCTATTCATTGTAATGGAGTAGAAAATGCTAGTGCTTCAGGAACAGAAACGTTTGTGATGGGTTTGAGTAAAAATAAATCGAATCTAGATGTAGCAAAAAAGGAAAACTCGGTGATTATGATGGAAAATGATTATAAAACTAAATATGCTGGTTTTGATCCAAAGGCTCCAGAATCTATCATTGGACTTACTTTAATGCAAGAAGATTATATTCATCAAAGTATCGATTTAGCTAGTCGAGTACAAAATGGTTTTACTTATGATTTAAAAAGAAAAAACAGAGGAGTAAAACAAGGACCTTTTTGGGTTTTACATGGGGCATTTATGCCAAGTATATTAATAGAATTGGGTTTCGTTTCTAATGCAGAAGAGGGGGCTTATTTAACTTCTAAGAAAGGACAGCGAGAGTTGGCAGAAGCTATTGCAAAGGGAATTATTGACTATAAAAACACTTATTATGGTGGAAATACTTCCACAAATTTTATATCTGCACCTATAGCAGAAACCAAAGAAGAAGTGAAGAAAGTAACAGAAGCACCTGCTGCAGTTACAAAAAGCGGAGTGATTTTTAAAGTACAGATTGCCGCAAGCTCTAAGGTGTTAGAGTTATTACCTAAAAACTTTAATGGCTTAACTAATATTTCGATGGAAAAGGGAGCAAAAATCAATAAGTACTTTTATCAGGAAACTGCAGATTATGATCAGGCACAAAAATATTTGAACGAAGCAAAAGCAAAGGGACATACGTCAGCTTTTATAGTTGCCTATAAAAATGGGAAAAGTATTTCTGTAACCGAAGCTTTGAAATAAACTATATAATATAAAAAAAAGTTTAATTTTGCGTATTGCATAAAACATTTTATTTTGAAAATATCAAGAGAAATTAAAACAGCTATTTTAGTATTAGGAGCAATAGCTTTATTTATTTGGGGATACTCTTTCTTAAAAGGGAGAAATATATTCGACAATAGTACAAAATATTACGTAGAATATGATAATGTTGAAGGGTTAGCAACATCTGCCAACGTTACAATTAACGGACTTACTGTCGGAAAAGTTTCTAGAATTGATATTAATAATCAAACAGGAAAATTAACCGTAGAGTTATTGATGACTAAACCAATGTCTATTGGAAAAGAAAGTATTGCTACAATTTATTCTCCAGGACTTCTAGGTGGAAAAAGTATTATGATAGATCCAAAATTTGGAAGTACAGAATATGCCGAATCTGGACAAACATTAAAAGGAAGTATTCAGCTAGATATTACAGAAAAATTGGTTTCTGAAATTGAGCCATTAAAGGTTAAGATTGAAGAAATTATGACAAATGCCAATACAATGCTCGTTGCATTTAACTCTGTGTTAGATGAAAAAACGCAAGCAGATCTTAAAAATAGTATTGCAGAATTAAACGGTACATTAGCTGGAGCTAATCGTTTAATTTCTGGTGTTGAGCCTCAAATGAAAGGTACAATGAAAAATCTAAATACAATGAGCCAAAATTTTGTTGAAGTTTCTCAAGATTTAAAAGAACTCGACATAAATGGAATGTTTAATAATTTAGAAAAAGCATCGAGTAATATTGATAAAATTTTAGCTGATATTGAAAACGGAAATGGTTCTGTTGGTAAATTGCTAAAAGATGAAGAGCTTTATAATAACCTTACAGGAGCTTCGAAAGAATTAGAACTATTGATGAGAGACTTAAAAGAAAATCCAAAACGTTACGTTCATTTTTCTCTATTTGGAAAAAAAGCTGAACCTTATAAAGAAGAAATAAAAGAAGTATCTGCAAGTACTTCAAAATAAAAACCAAAACAAACAAAAACTATCAACTTACAGAAACAATTATTACAACTATGGATTATTTAGGACAAGTCTTATTCTTATTACTACTTGTAGTTGGTTTTGGCTTCTTTATCAAGAATATAAAGAAGTTGATTCGAAATATTAAATTGGGTAGAGCTATTGATCGAACAGATAGACCAAAAGAACGACTAAACAACATGATACGTGTTGCTTTAGGTCAATCAAAAATGGTAAAAAGACCCGTACCAGCAATCTTACATATTTTTGTATATGTTGGATTTATTATTATCAACATTGAAATGCTTGAAATTATTGTTGACGGATTATTCGGTACACACAGAATTTTTAGCTTTTTAGGAGTAATCTACGATGTTTTAATTGGATCGTTTGAAATTTTAGCTTTCTTAGTTATTTTTGGTGTAGCTGTATTCTGGATTAGACGAAATGTTTTGAAAATTAAACGTTTAAATCAACCAGAATTAGAAGGATGGGCTAAAAAAGATGCTAATACTATTATTTATATCGAAATGGTTTTAATGATCTTGTTTTTAGTAATGAACGCAGCAGATCATTATTTGCAACAAAATGGTCATCCAGGATATTTAGTAGCTGGTTCTTTTCCTATTTCGGGCATTTTATCGCCAATATTTGATGGAATGAATTTAGCAACAGTGTCTTTTATTGAACGTTTTTGTTGGTGGGCACATATTGCAGGTGTAATGTTCTTTATGAATTATCTATATTATTCAAAACATTTACATATTTTCTTAGCATTTCCAAATACTTATTATGCAAATTTAGATCCACAAGGAGAATTTGATAACTTAGAATCAGTTAAGAAAGAAGTTGAATTAATGATGGATCCAAATGCAGATCCGTTTGCAGCACCAGCAGAACCTGCCGGAGAACCAGAAAAATTTGGCGCACAAGACGTAATGGATTTAAACTGGGTACAGTTAATGAATGCTTATTCTTGTACAGAATGCGGTAGATGTACATCATCTTGTCCTCAAAATATGACAGGAAAAAAATTATCTCCACGTAAAATCATGATGTCAACGCGTGATCGTTTAGAAGAAGTAAGCAAAAATTTAGATGCAAATAACGGTAAATTTGTTGATGACGGAAAAACGTTGTTAAACGATTACATAACACCAGAAGAATTATGGGCATGTAATACATGTAATGCATGTGTTGAAGAGTGCCCAATAGATATTAGTCCACTTTCTATTATTATGGATATGAGAAGATTCTTAGTAATGGAACAAAGTGCAGCTCCAATTGAATTGAACAACATGATGCAAAATATTGAAAATAATGGCGCACCATGGCAGTATAATCAAATGGACCGCTTAAACTGGAAGGACGAAAACTAATTAATTAACACAACAAAATCAGTTGAAAACTGAAAAATATATACCAATAAATTATGTCAGAAAATTTAGTAGTGCCTACAATGGCCGAAATGATGGCAAGAGGAGAGCAACCAGAGGTTTTATTTTGGGTGGGTTGTTCAGGTAGTTTTGACGATAGAGCAAAAAAAATAACAAAAGCTTTTGTAAAGCTTTTAAATAAAGCAAATGTTCCATTTGCAGTACTTGGAACAGAGGAAGGTTGTACAGGAGATCCTGCAAAGCGTGCAGGAAACGAATTTGCTTTCCAAATGCAAGCAATGATGAATATTCAAGTGCTTGACGGATACGAAGTGAAAAAAATAGTTACAGCTTGTCCGCATTGTTTTAATACATTAAAAAACGAGTATCCTGGATTAGGAGGCAAGTATGAAGTAGTACACCATACAGAATTTTTAAAATCATTGTTAGATGAAGGCCGTTTATCAATCGAAGGTGGAAGTTTTAAAGGAAAGCGAATTACTTTTCATGATCCTTGTTATTTAGGTCGTGCAAATCACGTTTTTGAAGCACCACGTCAGCTAATTGAAAAATTAGATGCTGAGTTAGTAGAAATGAAGCGTTCTAGATTAAATGGATTATGCTGTGGTGCAGGTGGAGCACAGTTATTCAAAGAGCCAGAACCAGGAAGTAAGGAAGTACACGTAGAGAGAACAGAAGAAGCTTTGGGTACAAAAGCTGAAATTATAGCAGCAGGATGTCCGTTTTGTAATACGATGCTTACAGACGGAGTAAAATTTAAAGAAAAAGAAAGCGAAGTTAAAGTTCTTGACATTGCTGAGTTAATTGCAAATGCAGAAGATTTATAATTATGTATAAACCATTTGAAGAAATGCCTGACCATTCAAGAGTTTGGATTTATCAGTCAGACAGAAAATTTTCGGACGAAGAAGTAAAGGAGATAGATGAAGTATTGAAGAGTTTTGTTGAAGAATGGGTTGCACATGCTACGCCATTAGAGGCTTCATACCAAATAAAATACAATCGATTTATTATTTTGGCAGTAGATCAAGAAATACATCCTGCTTCTGGATGCTCTATTGATGCTTCGGTTAGAGTAATTCAAGAATTGGAGCAAAAATACGGTGTATCATTATTAGATAAAATGAATGTTACTTATAAAACTGGTGAATTTATTGCTTTTAAAACTTTAACAGAGTTTAAGCAAATGGTAAAAAGTAAGGCCGTTTCAGCTAATACAATTGTGTTCAATAATTTAGTAAATGACCTAGGAGAATTTAAAGATTTTTGGGAGGTTCCGGCTGAAGAAAGTTGGCATAGTCGTTTTTTTAAATAAGGAAAGATTTATATATTTACGTCAATACAAAATCATCATCAATTATTTGGTGATGATTTTTTTATTTCTAATTCAAACTATGAACATTCTAAGAAGTTTTCTGATTTTTCTACTTTTTACTACTATGGTAGTTGGACAAAATAATAGTACTATTTATTCTAATTCTCTAAAAGAAATGGATGCTTGGATAAATAATATTTATCATTCATTAACGCTTGAGGAAAAGATTGGTCAGCTTTTTATGGTGGCTGCTTATTCAAATAAAAATGAAAAGCATGTTCAAGAATTAGAAAAATTAGTTACTGAAAATCACATAGGAGGGTTAATATTCTTTCAAGGTGGACCAAATAGACAGGCTATTATAGCTAATCGTCTTCAGAGTTTTAGTAAACTACCAATGCTAGTTGGTGTTGATGCAGAATGGGGATTAAGTATGCGTTTAGATTCTACTTATCGTTTTCCATACAATATGACGTTAGGTGCGGTTCAGGATATGAAACTAATTCAAGATTTGGGTGAAGCAATGGCCATACAGGCAAAAAGAATGGGAATTCAGTTTAATTTTGCACCAGTTGTAGATGTTAATACTGATCCTAATAATCCAATTATTGGCGTGCGTTCTTATGGAGAAACAAGAGAAATTGTAACAGATAGGGCATTAGCGTTCATGAAAGGGTATCAGAATGAAGGGTTATTAGCTACCGCAAAGCATTTCCCTGGTCATGGAGATACATCTACAGATTCTCATCACAAATTACCTGTTATTAATTTAGATAAGGCTAGATTGAATAAAGTAGAGCTTTATCCATATAAAAGATTAATTAAAGAAGGGCTTTCAAGCGTAATGGTAGCGCATTTAAATGTACCTGCTTATGAACCAGATCATGATTTGCCAAGTTCGTTGTCTTATAATATAGTTACAAAGCTTTTAAAAGAAGAGTTAGGTTTTGAAGGTTTGATTTTTACGGATGCTTTGAACATGAAAGCAGCAACCAACTATTTAGCACCTGGAGAAGTTGATTTAGCTGCATTTTTAGCAGGAAATGATTTGTTGCTTTTTTCTGAGAATGTAGCTATAGCTGCAGAAAAAATAAAGGAAGCCTTTTTGGACGAGCGTATTTCTGAAGAAAGATTGGCATATTCGGTTAAGAAAATATTGAAGTATAAGTATAAAACAGGTTTGGTAACAAAGCAAATTATCAATCGAAAGAATTTAGTGCAAGATTTAAATGCCTCAATTTATGACGATTTAAATACTAAGCTTTATGATGCTGCTATTACTTTGGTGAAAAATAGCCACAGAATTATTCCTTTTGAGGATTTGTCTGTAGAAAATATTGGTTATTTAAAACTTGGCGATGGTGCGGGAGAAACTTTTTTTGATAATTTAAACGAGTTTGCAAAAGTTGAGCGTATTACACCTGAACAAATAGACAGTTTAAGTGGTTTTACCACAGTTATTGTTGGATATCACAAGAAGGACAGTCCTTGGAGTAATCACAGTTTTTCAGAAAGAGAAAAAAGTTTATTGACTCAATTGTCAGAAAAAACAAAGGTAGTATTAGTATCTTTTGCAAAACCTTATGCTTTGATGGCAATTGAAGAGCAAATTAAGTCTGTTGAAGCACTTCTTGTTGGTTATCAAGATAATTTATTTGCACATCGTTCTGCCGCTCAGATTTTATTTGGTACTTTACCTGCTAAAGGAGAATTACCCGTTAGTATTAGCCATAAATATCCTGTAGGAACAGGAATTAAAACAAAAGCTATTCATCGTTTAGGATTTTCTACACCACAAAATGAAGGAATGAATGCTACTGTTTTACAACAGATAGATGCAATTATTAAAGATGCAATTAATAAAAAAATTACACCAGGTGCTCAGATTTTAGTAGCTAGACACGGAAAAGTAGTTTATAATAAATCATTCGGATATCACAGTTATTCAAATGATTATAAAGTGAAAAATACAGATTTATATGATTTAGCTTCTTTGACAAAAATATTAAGTACATTGCCAATGGTAATGAAAATGTATAATGACAAAGAAATTACATTAACTTCAAAACTTGGTGCTTTGTTACCTAGTATGGCAGCATCAAATAAAAAGGATATTACTTTAAAAGACCTATTATCTCATCAAGCAGGTTTAGTAGCGTGGTTGCCATTTTATAAACAAACGTTAGATAGTAATAAAAAGCCATCGAATTTATTTTATAGATATAGTTATTCTTCGGAATTTCCAATTCAAGTAGCTGAAAACTTATACCTTAAAAAAGACTATTCTCAATCAATTATTAATCAAATAGCAGAAAGTTCACTTGATAAAAAGATAGAATATAAGTACAGTGATTTAGGTTTTATTTTATTAAAAGATATTATTGAAAATACTTATAAAAAACCACTAAATGTATTGGTAGAAGATATATTCTATAAACCAATGGGAGCAACAAGATTAACCTATTTGCCATTACAAAAATTTGATATGAGCGAAATTCCTCCTACAGAAGAAGATAATTATTATCGTTACACAACCGTTCAAGGGTATGTGCACGATATGGGAGCTGCTATGCAAGGTGGAGTAGCAGGTCATGCAGGATTATTTGGCAATGCGTTGGATGTTGCTAAGATGATGCAAATGTTTTTAAACGGAGGTTTGTACGGAGTTGATCAATTTTTTTCTACTTCTACTTTTGATACGTTTAATACCTGTGTATATTGTACAAAGGGAAGTAGAAGAGGTATTGGTTTTGATAAGCCTCAATTAGTAGGAAAACCTGGTCCAACTTGCGGATGTGCTTCTATTTCTAGTTTTGGCCATACCGGATTTACTGGAACAATGGTTTGGGCAGATCCTGAAAAAGAGCTAATTTATGTGTTTCTATCTAATAGAACTTATCCAGATTCTAATGTAAATGCTTTATCAAAAGAAAATATTAGAGAAAATATTCAACGTGTTATTTATGAGTCAATTGAAAATTAGGTTTTCAATAGATGTTATTAAACAAAAATGAATGTTATTCAGTATAAAATTTTCGGAGTATCTTTATAGCTCGAAAACAAGCATCATATGAAAATAGCAATTGTATGTTATCCAACTTTTGGAGGAAGTGGAGTTGTAGCTACAGAGTTAGGATTAGAGCTAGCAAAAAGAGATCATGAAGTACATTTTATTACTTATAGTCAACCTGTGCGTCTTGCCTTATTAAATCCGAAAATACATTATCACGAAGTAAATGTTCCAGAATATCCATTATTTCATTATCAACCATACGAACTAGCTTTATCAAGTAAATTAGTCAATATTGTAAAACATTATAATATTGATGTACTACATGTACATTATGCTATTCCACATGCTTATGCTGGTTATATGGCAAAGCAAATGCTGAAAGAAGAGGGGATATATTTACCGATGATTACAACTTTACACGGTACAGATATCACTTTGGTTGGAAATCATCCTAATTATAAAACAGCAGTAAGTTTTAGTATCAACCATTCCGATTTTGTTACTTCAGTTTCTGCTTCTTTAAAAGAATCAACGTATAAATTGTTTGAAACTAAAAAGGAAATAAGAGTAATTCCCAATTTTATAGAGGTAAATGATAATGAACTAAAAGATACTCCTTGTAAAAGAAGTGCAATGGCCGAAAATGGAGAATTCATCATTACTCATATCAGTAATTTTAGAAAAGTAAAGAGAATTGACGATGTCGTAAAGATTTTTTACGGTATTCAGAAAGAAGTACCAGCAAAATTGATGCTGGTGGGAGATGGACCAGAGAAGGAAACAGCAGAACAATTAGCTTTAGAATTGGGTATTTATGGCAAAGTAATTTTCTTTGGAAATAGTACAGAAATTAATCAAATTCTAACGCATTCTGATTTGTTTTTATTACCTTCTGAAACAGAAAGTTTTGGGTTGGCAGCGCTTGAAGCAATGGCTGTAGGTGTGCCTGTAATTTCTAGCAATACGGGTGGATTGCCAGAAGTGAATGAACACGGAGTATCGGGATATTTAAGTGATGTTGGCGATGTTGAAAATATGGTTATCAATGCATTAGATATTTTAAAAGATCAGGACACTTTATGCAGCTTTAAAGAAGGTGCTAAGAAAATTGCAAGAAAATTTCAAATAAACGAAATTCTTCCTATGTATGAAAATATTTATGAAGAAGCAATAGCATTGAAAAACAAATCAACTTTTTAATTGAATAATGTCATTGTTTAAAATTTTATGATAATTCATATTTAATCTAAATTTTACTGTATTTTTATGTTGGAAAGTATATAGTAAATAATAGTTTCTGTAAGAACAAATCACATTCGTTTTATTTAAAAAATAAATGAAAAGCTAAATTATGTTAGACAACTTAAAAAAGATTTTAAACGAAGATCAAGATCCAAAAGCAATTGATAAAATTACTGAAAAATTAGATAATATTTTAATGCTAGGAGAAGAAGTTGGTTATATTGGTGTACAAAAAAAACCTGCTTTAACCGTGCTTCCAGATAGTATTGTGGTAACAAATAAGCGAATTATTGTTTGTAAACCTAAGAACTTAGGATTATCCATGAGTTTTATCGATTATGATTGGCAAGATATTGTTGCACCAATGATAAAAGAAAATTTATTAGGTTCGGAATTTTCGTTTGTTACTAAAACAGATATAACAGAATCAATAGATTATATTCCTAAAAATCAGGCTCGAAAACTATATACATTTGCTAAAGAACAGTTGGAATTAAGCAGACAATCAAAAGCTTTTTCTAAATTAGAAAGCAGTATTGAAGAAGCTGAAATCATATCTGTTGAACACACAAATTTCGCTAAAGAATTAGAAATTATTTCTAATCAACCAAGCTTTATTGAAGACGTTGACGTTGAAGAGGTAATTAGTTTCAATGAAATTGTTAATCAGCCTAATCAATTGATAGAAACAAATGAACCTAAATCTTTGCAAGAGTTATCTAAAGAAGAACTTTTTGAAAAATTGCAGAATTATAAAAAACTTTTAGATAACGGTTTGATATTGCAAGGAGAATATGATGCATTAAAGAAAGAAATTATTAAATATTTATAGTAATAGACCAGTAAGATTTTTCATAATCACTTCATTATCCCTATCTCTTTATGATCTTCTAAAATAATAGCTTTAAAAAAAAACGTACACGATTTTTAAATTATTTCTATGTCCTCTAAAATTGTATTTTCTTTCATGTTAGTTATATGTTTTAGTTGTTAAG
>CANQRD010000026.1 GCA_947626185.1 uncultured Flavobacterium sp. | reverse complement strand
CGCCTTTTCCTCCACTTCCAAACTTTTTAAAACCTTTTTTTAATTTATTTTATAATAAATTAGATAACTCGCTAATATAACAGCTCTTAGAAAAAAATGTTTTTTTAGTTTTTTTAGTTTTAAAATTCGCTAAACCTAAATTTTACGTTACAGAAATATTGAAACGTATTAATTGACTTATCTTTTTAATGAATTATAGCCATTTTACAGAAAAAAAATCTAGTAATAGCTTTGTTATACCTCAACTTTTATCTGCTCCAAATTGCAATCTCCTTATATTTGTATGACTACTTTTAAACATTATACTAAATGAAAGGAATAAAAATTGTTGCTTTTGATGCAGATGACACTTTATGGGTGAATGAAACTTACTTTAATGAAGCCGAAAAACAGTTTTGTATTTTGTTGGAAGATTATTTGACGCATCAAAGTATTTCGCAAATATTATTTAAAACTCAAATAGAAAATCTTCCTTTATATGGATACGGTATAAAAGGTTTTACCTTATCTATGATAGAATCTGCACAAATTATATCTAGAGGAACAGTAAGCAATAAAATTATCGAGCAAATAATTACAATAGGGAAAAATTTATTAACCAAACCTGTTGTTTTGTTAGACGATGTAGAAAAAATACTAAAAGAGCTCCAACATAAATATAAACTAGTTGTTGCTACTAAAGGAGATTTAAAAGATCAGCATCGGAAATTGCATAAATCCGGATTGGGTAGCTATTTTCATCATATAGAAGTAATGACTGATAAAGAAACCATCGACTACAAGCAATTACTAAAACGATTGGATATTGAGCCAAATGAATTTATTATGATTGGCAACTCACTTCGTTCTGATGTATTGCCTGTTTTAGAATTGGGCGGACAAGCGGTACATATACCTTTTCATACAACTTGGCTGCACGAACATGTAGATCATCCTGTGGTTCATGAAAACTTACATTCGTTTAAAAAGCTTTCTGAAATAAAATCAATTTTGTTATAATAAAAAAAGTCATCAAATTTTGATGACTTTTTTGTTTAGAAACGATAACCTATATATATACCGATATTCTGATTGTATATTTTTAAATTCTTTCTGCCAGAATTTCCTTCTATTCCATAAGCATTTGAATTATCGAACAACGAAGCAAAGCCTCTATTGTACTGAGCCCCTACAAGCAATCCAAAATTAAATTGATATTCTATACCAGCGGTAAGTCCGTAATCCATTTTTTGTAAATAAGGTTGATCTTCCTCATCATTGTCTGCACTTCCAAAAATACTGTGATCTTTATACGTATTTCCATCTTCATCAATAGCAGTAATGGAAGAATACATCAACATATTTATATAAGGACCAGCATAAATCTGCAATCCGCCCAACTTAAATGTTGGACTAATAGGATTTAAACGCAAACTATGCATTTCTAACGTAGCAGGAATAACAATATCATCAATCTTTCTATTGAATTTAGCACCATAACTTTGGTAAAACAATTCGTGTTTCAAACCAAAATATTTACCTAAACTGTTATCAACACTAATACCTATAAAAAAATTGTTTTTCTTTTCGATAATTCCATCCGAAGCTAATAATTTCGCATCACTTCCTTTTAAAGTGGACTGAAGCCATCCTCCTTTTATTGCAAAAGAAGTATTACCCGTTTGATTTTGATTATTATCTTGTGCTTGAACTACTGCTCCTACAAGTATTAATAAAGTAACTATAATCTTTTTCATCTTCTTACTCTTAAAAATCAATATCCCAAATTCCAACTGCTTTTTCTAGCGTAACTAATGCCTCAGCATACGCAAATAACGTTTCAGCATAAGCTACTTGTGTTTCGTTATAGGTACGTTGAGCATCTAACACTTGTAACAAACTGCTTGCCCCCCTTTGATAACTATATTTAATACCTTCAAATACTTGCTTCGCTTCATCTAACATTCCTTTTTCATAACGTTGAATTTGGTTTTGCTTTGTTTGATAATTTCTAAATGCTTGTAAAATTTCCTTTTCTAAATTTAACTCTACTTCGTTATACGCTAAATCTGCTTGAGATTCTTCATAAAAAGCCGTTTTTAAACCTGCTTCTTTTCGATTCGAAAACTTCAAAGGAACCGAAACACCAGCTTTTACCACTGTATTTCCAGGAGTTGGTGCAATAACATTTTTTACAAAAGAATTATTTTCGACGCCAATATTTAATCCTAAATCGATAGCGCGTTCTGCTCTTGCTAAAGCAACCTGACGACCCGCAACCAATTTGTTTTGTTTGGCAACTAAATAATCTGCTCGATTATTTTGCGCTGTAATAATTAAATCGTCAATATGAAACAAACGATCGAACTGATTGAAACTACCTTTTGGAAAAAACAAAGAATCATTTCTATTAGAACTAATAAAATTTTTAAGTTCCAATAAACTATTTTCCCAAGCATCGTTGGCATCTTGCAAATCATTGAACATTGACTTTGCTTCTAATTTACTTTGAATGGCATCTACCTTGCTAATTTGTCCTAACGAATAACGAATACTGTCTGATTTTGCCACTTGTAGCATTGATTCATACGAATCTTTTTGTATGTCATACAACAACTTATTTTGTAAAACTTCCAAATATGCCACGGTTGCTTCTGCTCTAAGCGAATGAAAAAATTCTTGAAGTTCTAGCTCTGCCAAAGTTTTTTGATCACGAGCTAAGTTTTTTCTTGCCTTTCGCTTTCCCCCAAACTCTAAGTCCCAAGATAATTCTGCTTCAAATCCATAACCCATTTGCAGTCTGCGTTGTTGATTATCAAACCAGCCAAAACTTAACTCTGGATCTGGAAATGCTTTTGCTGCCTGTACCTCAGCTTCTGCAATATTTACCTTATACTTTTCTGCAGCATAGGTCAAGTTATTAGTAACAAGTTTGGACAAAAATTCAGCATAAGAAATAGTTGCTTCTACTTTTTGTTTAGATTGTATTTTTTCTTGTGCCAACAAGGTACTTCCCAATATAAAGCACAGCAAGCTCATTTTTAAATGTTTTACACTATTTTTCATTGCTCACTTAATTTTATTCAGTTGTTTCTTCTTTTGCAAAATCATTTCCATTTCCCCATTTTTTTTCTACCATATAATACAATGCAGGTAAAACAAACAATGTTAGAGTTGTTGCAAATAATAAACCATAAACAATTACAGTTGCCAAAGGTCTTTGTACATCTGAACCAATTCCGGTTGCTAATGATGCAGGAAACAAACCAAGAACAGCAACTGTTGCTGTCATCAATACTGGTCTAAAGCGTTGCTTTGCCCCTTGCAATACAGCATTATAAAGAGGATAATTTTTACTTCTTAAATCATTGATGTGCGAAATCATAATTACTCCATTTTGAATTGCAACTCCAAATAAGGCAATAAATCCAACAGCAGAAGATACATTTAAACTCATATCTCTAACATTTAATGCCAACATACCTCCAAACAAAGCCAATGGAACAACGATCATTAATAATCCTGCTTGTCTGAACTGACCAAATGCTCCGTATAAAAGCACAAACATTAAACACAAAGTAAGCGGAACAATAACTGCTAAACGGCTATATGCACGATTTTGGTTTTCAAACTGTCCACCCCACTCGATATGAAATTTCTCGTGGTCGTATGAAATATTTCCTTCAATTTTCTTATGTGCTTCATCTAATAATGAACCTAAATCTCTATTTCTAACATTTAGCTTAACTGTAAGATGTCTTTTATTCATCTCTCTAGTAATTGTACTTTCTCCTGTACTTGTTTTTACATCTGCCACTTGAGACAATGGAATTTTAGCCCCTGTACTTGATGTAAGCATTAGGTTAGCAATTTTTTCAGGAGTATTTCTACTCTCTTCTGTATAACGCGCGCTGATATCATAAACCTTATTGCCAATAAATACTTGAGAAATTGCTTTTCCTCCAATAGCTACTTCAATCAACTCTGATACATCTGATACATTCAAACCATATTGGGCAATTTTATCTCTATCTGCATGTATTTGCAATTGCGGAAGTGGTGGCTCTTGATCAATAGCTAAGTCTACGGCGCCATCTACAGTTTTTAATGTTTCTAATACCTCATTTGCAATTCTTCTTGTTTCATGAAAATCATCTCCATAAACTTTTACCACCAATTCACTGTGAGCACCAGAAATTTTATCCATTACCCCATCAATCATTGGTTGGGCAAATCCGACTGTAAAACCAGGTAATGTACTATATTCTGCAGCTAATTCTTCAATCAAATCTTCTTTAGTTTTCCCTCTTGGCCATTCTTTATATGGTTTTATCCCAACTGAACACTCAAAATGAGAAGGTGTAAATGGATCGGTTCCATCATCATTACGTCCTGCCTGAACCATTATATATGTTACCTCATCATATTTCATTGTGCGAGCACGAAGAGAATCACTTAATTCTTTCGACTTTTCTAATGAAATACCAGGAGGAAGTGTTACTTGCAACCAAATTGAACCTTCGTCTAACGGTGGTAAAAAATCTTTACCTACACGAATAGACAAACCGATTGTAGCGATTAACACAACCAAAATTGGTAAAAAAATCACTTTAGGTTTTGCTATTATTTTTTTAATGCAGCTGTAATATATTTCTGTCAGTTTTTCTAGCCATTTATTGTGAAATATTTTTGTTGGTTTTCTATATACTGCATACGCCAAGCCTGGTATTAAAAACAATGCTACCAATAATGCACCTAGCAATGCAAAACCTACCGTAAATGCCATTGGTGTAAATAGTTTCTTTTCTACTCGCTCAAAAGCAAATAATGGTAAATACGCTGTAATGATAATAATAGTTGCAAAGAAAACTGGTTTTGCAACTTCTTTTGCTCTATCTGCAATTGATTTTTCTTTTAGCTCTTCTTCTGGATTATCTTCCCGTTTTTTGAGGATAGACTCCATCATTACAATTGCTCCGTCGACAATAATACCAAAATCTATAGCTCCTAACGATAATAAATTAGCAGGAATATTAGTTATGTGCATTAAAATAAACGCAAACAATAAAGAAATAGGAATTGTAATTGCTACCAACAATGCTCCACGCCAACTGCCTAAAAAAACAATTAATACAATAATTACAAGACTAATTCCTTCTATTAAAGTAGTGGAAACGGTATGCAGAGTAGTGTCTACTAAATCCGTTCTATCTAAGAAGGTATGAATTCTTACCCCTTCTGGTAAAATACCGTTATTTAATTCGTCAACGTATTTGTGAATTTTTTCTAATACTACTGATGGATTTTCTCCTTTTAATAATAATACAATTCCTTCAATACTATCTGAATAATTTCTCTCTCTATCTGTATATCCTAATACTCCTTTGCGCTCAACATTTCCATATTTTAGCTTACCTAAATCATTCAAAAAAACAGGAATACCATTATCTGCTTTTACAACTATCTTTCCTAAATCTTCCAGATCTTTTATCAAACCAATTCCACGAACCACATACCCCAAATCTCCTCGAGTAAGTACACTTCCTCCAGCATTAACGTTGTTTTCTTCAATTGTTTGGGTTACATCACTTAACGACAAACCATATTGTTCCAATTTATGCGGATCTAATTCAATCTGAAACTGAGTAGTTACTCCTCCAAAATTCGTTACCTCTGCAACACCAGCTACTTGATTAAGCTTTGGAATGATAACAAAGTTCTGCAAATCTGTCAACTCGCGAAGACTATATCCATCACCTTCAATAATATATCTATAAACTTCTCCGATTGGAGATGTAAGAGGATCTAATTCAGGAACAGCTTCATAAGGCAATTCCACTCCGTTTAAACGTTCTTGTATTCGTTGCCTAGCAAAGTAATCATCAATACCATCTTCAAAAACTATGGTAATCATGGATAAACCAAATGTGCTATTACTTCGCATTACATGCATACCTGGCATTCCATTTAATGCACGCTCAATTGGAATGGTTATTTGTAATTCTATCTCTTCAGCTGCTAATCCGGGTACTTGTGTAACTACCTGAGATGTTGTATCTGCAATATCTGGATAAGCCTCTACTGATAATTGCTTCCAAGAGTAATATCCAAAAACACACAGCAAAACAAATAAAGCAGCAATAAGCCATCTTTTATGAATTGCTGTTTCTATAATATTTTCTTTCATTTTTAGCTAAGTTTTTAGATTACTATTTTGGCAGATATATTCCTCCTTCACTTACTACTTTATCTCCATTTTGTAAACCAGAAACAATGACTGTTCTATCTCCAGAAACGCCTGCAACTACAACATTTTTTCTTAGGTATTCGAACGGGGCTACTTCAATAAACACAAATGAATGATCTTCTCCTTGGAGTACCGCTCTGGATGGAACTAAAATAACTTGTTCCGGCTGATCGATAAAACGAACATTCACATACATACCAGGTTTTAAAATTCGTTTTTGGTTAT
This sequence comes from uncultured Flavobacterium sp., assembly GCA_947626185.1. Classification (GTDB taxonomy): domain Bacteria; phylum Bacteroidota; class Bacteroidia; order Flavobacteriales; family Flavobacteriaceae; genus Flavobacterium. The sequence goes on along the minus strand of CANQRD010000026.1, from coordinate 17,272 downwards.
CTACTTCAATTAAAACATCAATACTTCTGGTGTCTTCATCTACAATTTCGTTGATGTGATAAATTTTTCCTTCAATAGGTTCGTTAGGATATGCGCTCAATTCTACCTGAACTTTATTCAACTTTGCTAAGTGTTGAATATCTTTTTCTTTAATTTTTCCAACAATCCATATTTTTCCTAGAGAGGCAATTTTAATAACGGGCTCTGCCTCTTCATTGATATACTGACCAATGACAATATTATTTTCTAAAACTTCTCCTGCAATTGGAGAACGAACAATAAGCGGTTGACCTAAAACTAAAGAATTAGGTTGAACATTATAAATTTTTATGGCAGCATTGGCGTTATCAAAAGCGGCTTTAGCTATAGAATTTTGCGTTTCTGCTTCTTCATATTCTTGACGTACACCTACTCCATTGACCAACAAATCTGCTTGACGTTTTAGATTTAAAGAAGCTTGTTTGTATTCTTGCTTAGAGTCGAAATAATCTTTTTGTGCAGCAAAATAATCAGGTGAAGAAACTTCAAACAACGGTTGATTAACGGTTACCGTTTGTCCTAGTTTTACAAATGTTCTTTGTATTCTTCCACTAAAAGGAGAAGCTATTTCTGCATAATGATTTGGAATCGCTTTAACTACACCAGCAGTTACTAAATCAAAATTAAAATCTTCCTCTTGCACTTCGATTGTTTTAATTCTATCTTTTAAATTAGAATTTTCTGTAAGCGTTATCACCTGATCTTTTACTTGATATTGTGCCTGATCAGTTGCTGATTCTTTCTTTTCTGCACAAAAAGAAAACAACAAATTCAAACCAAGAATACCTGCTATTTGTATTTTCCTAATCATTATACTTAAATTTTAATTTTATACTTATTACTTTTATTAAAAAGCCTCTTAAATTTACTTATTTCCCTTCAAAACCCATTACATTTTATATTAAAAAACATTCATATATTTCACATTAAACTCATTTTGGCAGATTAATCAACTATTACTTATTAAATTACAATCGATATAACACAAAATTAACAGATGTTAATTATATTCACGTCATTACTAATACGCTAATAAAGCCCAAGATACTTCGTATACGCCTGGCTCTAAAGATGCTTTTTGAGTAATTCTTTCTAATAGCTCATCTTTTCTACCAATACAATAAACTTCAAATTTTAAATAAGAGAAGGATGGATTTCCATTGTCAAAACTTTTTAAAGAGCGCATTTGCAACTCTTTATCTTCTTTCAACTGAGTGAGTACAAGAACTCTCATTTCGTTTTCGATTTGCTCTTTACAACCAATAATAATTTCGTAATGATTTTCTAAAGAGTCGGTTTCTGTATCAAACGATAATTTGTTGATTAATCTTCCTATTGGTCGAAGCAATAAATGTGCACTAATAATTAACGATGCCATTACGATAGCTTCTAGCCATAAACCAACTCCGCACATTGAGCCAACCGAAGCGGAACACCAAATGGTTGCTGCTGTATTTAATCCTCGAATACTAAAGCCATCTTTCATTATAACTCCGGCACCTAAAAAACCAATACCACTTACAACATAAGAAGCTACTCTACCAACAGCATCGCCACCAATTTGAAAACCTAGTAATACGAAACCCGCAGCACCGATAGAAACTAAAGTATTTGTTCGTAAGCCTGCACTTTTTTGTCTTACTTGTCGCTCGGCACCAATTAGTGTACCTAATACAAACGCAAGCACTAATCTTGTAGTGAAAATTGTAATTGTCATAACATTGTTTTTTTATTCCTACTAAGAATAATCGAATCAATAACGACAATCTTGTAGCAGCATTAATCTCTTTTATTCAAAAGGGAGTCTATATCCATTTTTTTTGTTTTTCTCTGGCAAAAGTATCTATAAAACCTATCGAAGACCATTAGAAAGCTTATAGAAAAACATTAGAATTCTATTAGAAAACTGCGAAAAGAAGATTAAATTAATGTTATAACTAAATGGATTTGAATAATTCTAAATGGTAATTAAAAAAGAATGATAAATGTTGTGCCTTTTCCAACTAATGAAGTAACTGATAATTCTGCTTGATGTAAAAGAATGATTCGATGGGTAAGTGATAAACCAATGCCATTTCCTTCTTGATATATTTGATTTTTCCCTCTAAAGAAAGGTTTAAATATATTTTCTAATTCGTCAGTTGGAATACCAATACCTTGATCTTTGAATTGTGCTCCCACTCTATTCTCATTACTAAACAAAAGAATATCACATTGATTATTACTGGAAAATTTACAAGCATTGTCTAGCAAATTAATAATTGCTACTTCTAACAGATAAGCATTCGCTGAAATAGTTAACACATCACTATTGTCAATCGATTCATCAATATTAAAGTTAAACTTATAAGAGGTATTCTTTTTTTGCAATTTCTGACAAGCGTCTAAAATTACTTCATCTAAACGAATTGATTTAAAAACAATTTCTTTCGGATCATAACTCGCTTTTGCAAAATCTAATAAACTGTTGGACAAACGAACAATTCGCTTTGAATCATTCAACGCATTTTTCATGGTTTGAACATAATATTCATTGCTTTGTTCTTTATTAAGCGCCAGTTCAAGTTCAGCAATAATAGCCGAAAGTGGTGTGCGCAACTCATGTGAAATATTAGACACAAATTGCTTTTGTGCTTCAAAGGAATTTTCTAGACGATCTAACATTTCATTAAATGTATCAGCTAGCGCGCCTAATTCATCTTTATTTTTTTCGGTGCTAATTCTCAAATCTAAGTTGGTTGCAGTAATATTATTTACCTCATCATTCATCTTTTTAATTGGTGCTAATACCTTATTAGCAAAAAATAATCCTACCGAATAAATAACAACTAAAGCAATAACTATTAGAAAAATAATTGTGTAGAGTAAATTTCTAAGTTTAGTATAGCCATATTCATCATAAGCAGTGGCAGTAATTACATAATCTTTTCCTTTTAAAGAATATTTAATTCCAATTACTTGCCAATTATCTTGCATATAGTGTACGCTACCGCGAGAAATAACTTCTAAAATCATTTCTTTTGTTTCCTTTACTCGATCAATTGCCTCTGCATCATGATACAATAAATGAAAATCATAATCGTAAATAGCCACTTCTACTTCATTGATAATGGCACTATTATTCAGATAAATTTTATGTAATGTTTCTGGCTTTACATGAGCATCCAATACTAAGCGCGCCTTTGTTATGGCTTCTTTTTCCAATTGTTCATAAAATTCTGTTTCTCTATTTTTAACAGAAGACCAATAGATAATTACAGCGAAAACCACAAGAATAGATGCTACAAGTAATGTAAACCACAATGTTAGACGTACCTTTATTCTCATTGCTTTTGAAGGATGAATCCCATGCCAGATTTTGTGTGAATTAATTTATTAACAGGATCTGTATCTACCTTTTTGCGAAGGTAATTAATATAAACATCAATAAAATTAGTGCCAGTATCAAAATGAGTATCCCAAACTTTTTCAGAAATCTCTACACGCGACAAAACTCGCTCTGGATTTTCCATCAAATATTGCATAAGATTAAACTCTTTTGGAGTGAGATGAATCTCAATTTTATTTCTTTTAAAAACCTTTTTATTCACATCAATCTCTAAATCGGCATATTTTAAAATTGTTTCCTTTTTTATTTCAGTATTTTCAAATCGCTTTAACAATGCTCTAATACGTGCAAACAATTCTCGCAATTCAAAAGGCTTTACCAGATAGTCGTCTGCGCCAGCATCAAAACCTTCCACTTTATCATCTGTAGTACCAAGGGCAGTAAGCATGATAATAGGCGTGTTTACTAACTTTGTTTTTAATTCTTTACAAAGATCAATACCGTTTATTTTTGGCAATATAACATCTGTAATTATTAAATCATAGTGTTTTTGTAGTGCTATTTTTTTTCCCAAATAACCATCATAAGCCACATCTACAACAAAATTTTGCTCTCGCAAACTTCTTTGCAACAATTCTGCTACTCTACTATCATCTTCAATAACTAAAATCTGATTCATTTTACTAGTATTTCTGAAAGCCAAGATAACTCTATTTTATAAAAAAAGAGATTGAAACCTACTACAACCTCTTTTTATAAATTATTTACCTAATAGCAAAATCTCATGAACAACAACTTCTGTTATATATTTTTTGTTCTTATCCTGATCTTCATACGATCTACTCGTAAGTTTACCTTCAATAGCTATTTCTTTTCCTTTGGTTACATACTTTTCTGCAATTTCTGCTACTTTACCCCAAAGTAACAAAGTATGCCAATACACATTCTCTATCTTTTCTCCTTTATCATTATAATAAACCTCGTTTACCGCGATAGGAAAAGTAGCTTTCTTTTTATTGTCTCCAAAAATTACCACTTCCGGATCCTGTCCTGCTCGTCCAATTAATTGAACTCTGTTTTTTAATGAACTCATACTCAACTTTATTAATTTTAAAAAAAATATTTCAAAAAACACAACAAAATACCTTTAATAAGCTTAAATATACTTAATTTTAAGCAATAAATAGATCTATTGTTGAAAATTGTAAGAAAATTGATATGGATACAACTATTAGTAAAATTGAATTAAGAAATCTTCAGCTTGATGATTACCTAGAACTTAAAAACTCTATGCTTGAATCTTATTCAGGAATGGAAGATTCTTATTGGAATAAAAACGAAATAGAAACATTACTAGACACCTTTCCTGAAGGGCAATTGGTAGTATTGGTTGATGATATTGTTGTAGGCTCTGCATTGTCAATTATTATTGATGAAAAAAAGGCACTATCTAGCCACAATTACGAGCAAATTACGGGTTATTTCTCTTTTAACACTCATAATCCAAAAGGTAATATTCTATATGGTATTGATGTTTTTATACATCCAAAATACAGAGGTTTAAGACTCGGAAGAAGATTATACGATGCTAGAAAAGAACTTTGTGAACAACTTAATTTAAAGTCAATAATTTTTGCAGGAAGAATTCCAAAATACGCAAAATATGCTAAAGAACTTACTCCAAAGCAATATCTCGACAAAGTAAAAGCAAAAGAGATCAATGACCCTGTTATGTCTTTTCAAATGTCGAACGACTTTCATATTGTTCGTTTGATGTCAAATTATTTAGGTGGCGACAAAGAATCGAAAGAATATGCAGTATTGTTGGAGTGGAATAATATTTACTACGAAAAAGATGTTCAACTAATTAATACTAAAAAAAGTGTTGTCCGACTTGGCTTAATTCAATGGCAAATGCGTCCATTTAACGATTTAGAAGAATTTTTTGATCAAGCAGAATTTTTCATTAATGCAGTTTCCGATTATGAAAGTGATTTTGCCATGTTTCCAGAGTTGTTTACCGCTCCGCTAATGGCTGCATACAACCATTTGTCTGAAGCAGAAGCTATTAGAGAGTTAGCAAAGCACACAGATCCTATTCGAAAAAGATTTCAAGAATTTGCCATTTCTTACAATATCAATATTATTTCCGGGAGTATGCCCTATTTAGTAGATGGCACCTTATATAATGTTGGTTTTTTATGCAAAAGAGATGGTACCTACGAAATGTATTCGAAAATACATATTACACCAAACGAAGTACATTATTGGGGAATGAAAGGTGGCTCAAAAATTCAGACCTTTGATACCGATTGTGGTAAAATTGGCATTATTATCTGTTATGACGTTGAGTTTCCAGAATTATCAAGAATTTTAGCCGAAGAAGGAATGGATATTTTATTTGTACCTTTTCTAACAGATACCCAAAATGGATATACTCGTGTACGCAATTGTGCTGCTGCTCGTGCTATAGAAAATGAATGTTATGTAGCAATTGCTGGTTGCGTCGGAAACTTACCTAAAGTAAATAACATGGACATTCAATTTGCACAAGCTGCTGTATTTACGCCTTCTGATTTTGCATTTCCTACAAACGGAGTAAAAGCAGAAGCAACTCCAAACACAGAAATGACTTTAATTGTAGATGTAGATGTGGATCTCTTGAAAGAGCTACACGAACACGGAAGTGTAAGAATTATGAAAGATCGAAGATTAGATTTATACGAATTAAAAAGAAAAAAATAGTCGTAAAGATAATCCAAGAAGTTTATTTAGGAATTTTAAAAATGTAGATTCATCTACTAAATAATCAGCTCTATAAAATTAGTAACTCATGCAAATATTTAAAAATACTTTTCTGGCTATTGGTGCAATATTATTATTAAATTCATGTATTAAAGAAGAAGAACTAGATACAAATGCCGATATTCTTGAAGCCTATATTCCAAATGAATACCTAAAAACTGAGCCGATTATTAGAAATAACTCGGTAGAGTTTAGAGTAAAATCAAATGTAGATTTAGAAAAACAATCACCAATTTTCATTATTTCTCCAAATGCAACGTTAGACCCTCCAAATGGAACAACTAGAGATTTTAGAAAAGCACAAAACGTAACAGTTACTGCTCAAGATCCAAAATGGAAAAAGACATATACCGTAAGTTTTACTAGTGATGAACTAAGTACAATTTATACCTTTAACAATGCAGAACTTACTGATAAAAATCGCTATTACAGATTTTTTGAAGTAGCTTCAAATGGAGAGAAAATTTATGATTGGGACAGTGGAAACCAAGGGTATTCAACAGTTGCAGGATCAACACCTCCCGAAGGATATCCAACAACAATAGCTCCTGGAAGAAGAGGTGGTTTAGCGGTAAAAATGCAAACTGTTTACACAGCAGATTTTGCAGCTGCTACTGGAAATCCTATTGCTGCAGGAAATCTTTTTATTGGCTCATTTAAACTAAACATTATTAATACATTAAAGTCTACCCGTTTTGGATTACCTTATCATGGTGAATTACCCAAGTCAGTTAGAGGTTATTATAAATACACTGCTGGACCAAAAGTAACTGACAAAAGCTTTAAAGAAGTACCCGGAGCAAAAGATACATTTGACATTTATGCTATAATATTCGAAACAAGTAGCAAGAATAATTTCTTGACTGGCGATCATGCATTTAGAGACCCTAGAAACATAGCCATTGCAAGAATAGATAATGCAGAAAGATTAGAAACAACATCTTGGTCTGAATTCAACTTTCCATTCCGACTTGTAGAAGGCAAAACCTATGATCCTAACAAGGATTATATGTTAACAATTGTAATGACCTCAAGTATAGATGGTGCAGAATTTAAAGGTGCTATTGGAAGTGTTTTAATAGTAGATGAAATAGAACTAGTTTATGACAACGAATAATAAATAAGCAAATGAAAAAATTACATATAATATTGTTTCTACTTTTGACAAACGCTATTGCATTTGCTCAAACTGAAGATAAGTCGAAATTCAAATTATTCTTTGACAAAAATATGGAATACCAAGCTAGAGCACAATTTAGTATAGGCGGAAGCTCTCCCCTTGGATTTCCCGCAACAATAAGAAAAATTGATGAATACAATCCTACATTACAATTAGGTTTAGAGCTAAATGCTACAAAATGGTTTAGCGACGAGCAAAAATGGGGAATAAGAACAGGATTGCGTTTTGAAGGCAAAGGAATGAGAACAGATGCAAAAGTAAAAAACTACTACACAGAGCTTTCGGGAGAAAACGGTAAAAAAACAGAAGGGTATTTTACTGGAAATGTAAAAACGAAAATGAAAAACTCTTACATAACCTTTCCTGTATTAGCAGTATTTAATGCCTCACCAAATTGGAATATTTATGGTGGATTATATTTTTCTGGAATTATAGACAAAGACTTTACTGGATATGTATATGAAGGTATTTTGAGAGAAGGAACACCAATAGGAACACCTGTAGAATTTTACGACAATGCTCGTGGAGAGTATGATTTCTCAGAACATTTAAACCGTTTTCAATGGGGAGTTGAACTTGGTGGGGAGTATAAAATGAATAATAACTTTAAATTGTTTGCTGATTTAAACTGGGGATTAAATAACTTGTTTCAAAGTGATTTTACAGCCATTCAATTTAAAATGTACAGTATATATGCTAATTTGGGCTTTGGATATACTTTTTAAAAAAAGCAGTCAAAATATGACTGCTTTTTTTATTTTATTATAATTGATTCTAGTATTTCCTCTTTTCCATCAATGGAATCTCTATCGTAATCTAAATCTAACATTCTAGTGATCATTGGATAAATATGAATATTCTCAAATGAGTCTATTTTAGCATTTTTAACAAAATTAGGCCCGTATGCTAAGAAAATAGAATGCATTTCCTTTACCTTTTTTGGATCGTATCCATGACTCCCTACAGGAGGCGTATTATTGGTAAAATAATAAGGAGCTTTTGCTACAACAACAATATCACCTATGCGATTCAAATTATCATTTTTCTTATTAAAGTTTAATTCTTCAGGTACCTCATCTGCCAAATAGACCTCCATAAAATCGTTATTAACAGCTCTTTTCAAATTCTTGTAATACTGATCTATATATTTTTGATCCTTTGCGAACAGGCTAATATATACACCGTTAACAACTACATCTAACTCATCATCATTGATTTCTATAGGCAATTTTAAAGGCATGTCTTGATTTATCTCTATCATTCCATGATCTGAAACTATGATAAGATTAATAGGCAAATTACTATTCTTTATAATTTCGTATAAATCTTCCATAGCTTTATCAACATATTGCACAGCTTCCTGTGTTTCTTTAGCATCAGGTCCGTATTTATGACCTGCAGAATCTACCTCTGGCATATAAAATGTGATGAAATGTGGACGTTCATATTCTGGCAAATCTAACCATTTTGCTATCTCTTTTAATCGAAGATTAATCGGTGTTTTTTCAGAATAGGCATATGAGTAAGTCGGAAAAGTTCCTTGTATATCAGCCTCTGATCCTGGCCAATAATAGCATGCACTCAACATTCCTTGTTGTTCAGCCAGAACCCATAAAGGTTTACCACCATACCATTTAGCATCTTTAATTGCTTTTGAATTCCTTAAAGAATAACGATCTCCAGTTTTTCTATCAAACATATTATTTCCTACCAAACCATGATGAATTGGATACATTCCTGTTACAACAGTATAATGATTTGGAAAAGTTACAGATGGAAACGAAGGTAGCATAGATTCTGCCTTAACTCCCATTTCGCCAAACTTCTTTAAAAATTCAGCTCCATGTTTTTCAATATAATCAGATCGAAATCCATCAAGAGAAACTAATATTACATAAGGCTTTTCTATTTGATGCTTGTCGTTTTTTCTATCTTTTACAACAATCTGCTTTTCAGGATCTTGTGCAACTGAACTTGATAAGCCCACAAATAACAAAGCTAAAATTGATAATGCTATTTTTTTCATATTTAAACCATTTACTATTTCAAATATCCGTAGTTAATCGTTCTGAACAAAGAAATTATGTAACTTTATGATTAAATACAACATAAAGTTAATGAAAGCAATTGGAATTTTAGGTTGCGGATGGCTTGGTTATCCGTTGGCTGAACATTTACTAAAATTAAATTTTAGTATAAAAGGAACTTCTACCACTATAAAAAAACTTGAACATTTAAAAAATGTAGGAATAAATTCTTTTTATATTGATTTACAAAAACTTGAAATAAATAATATAATTTCATTTTTAGCAGATTTGGATCTTTTAATCATTACCATTCCTCCTAATCGAATGGAAGAACAGCCTACCTATAAAAAGAATTTCGAAACGCTTATTCCCTTTATAAAAGCGGCTAAAATAAAAAAAGTGATAATGATGAGTTCTGTTTCGGTTTATGCGCCTAACAAAGAACTGATTAATGAAGAGTCAACTAATTTTAGCTTAGAGCCTACAGCTAAGCAAATTTTAGATGCAGAAAATACATTATTAAACGAATCTGATTTTACTACATGTATTTTTCGCTTAGGTGGATTATTTGGAAAAGATAGACGTCCTATTAATTATATTGTTCAAAGAGGTATTTTAGAAAATCCTGAATTACCTATCAATATGATTGAAATACGAGATATTATTCAATTTACTTCAGCTATTATTGAAGAGAATTTCGAAGAAAATTGTATTTACAATATTGTTTCTCCTCATTATAAAAGTCGTTTGGATTATTACACAAAGCAAGCCGAAGAATTAAATCTTATTCTACCGCCTTTAGGAGAAAATGATTGGGCACAAGCCAAAAAAATTTCAGGAAACAAAATTGCCATGCAAACCAATTTACCTTATATATATTAAACAAAGAAGTCGCTATTAAGCGACTTCTTTGTTATTCTAAAATCATTTCAGGAACATCTCCATCAATAATTAACTTAGCTTCTGTTGCTTTTACAATATCTTCTACAGAAACACCTGGCGCGCGCTCTAACAAACGTAATCCGTTTGGAGTAACTTCCATAACAGCTAATTCTGTTACTATTTTCTTTACACAACCAACACCTGTTAATGGCAAAGTACAATTATTAAGAATTTTTGATTCACCTGCTTTGTTCACATGCATCATTGCAACAATGATATTTTTTGCAGAAGCAACTAAATCCATTGCACCTCCCATTCCTTTTACCATCTTTCCTGGAATTTTCCAGTTGGCAATATCTCCTTTTTCAGATACTTCCATTGCTCCAAGAATAGTTAAATCCACATGTTTTCCTCTAATCATTCCGAAACTTAAAGATGAATCAAAGAAAGAAGCACCTGGCAATGTTGTAATTGTTTGTTTTCCCGCGTTGATTAAATCGGCATCTTCTTCTCCTTCAAAAGGAAATGGTCCCATTCCTAAAACACCATTTTCACTTTGAAATTCAACACTCATTCCTTCGGGAACATAATTTGCAACCAATGTTGGAATACCAATCCCTAAGTTTACATAATATCCATCTTGTAATTCTTTTGCAATACGTTTTGCAATTCCTACTTTATCTAACATAATACTCTTTTAAGGTTGGTTAATTCTTTTGACGAACAGTGCGTTGCTCAATTCTCTTCTCATATTTTTCTCCCTGAAAAATACGTTTTACAAAAATACCTGGAACGTGAATTTCATTTGGATCTAATGTTCCTGCAGGAACAAGCTCTTCCACTTCTGCAATAGTAATTTTTCCGGCACCAGCCATACATTCATTAAAATTCCTTGCAGTTCCTTTAAAAATTAGATTCCCTGCTTCGTCACCTTTCCATGCTTTTACAATGGCAAAATCTGCATCAAAAGCATATTCCATAATATGAGGTTTTCCGTTAAACTCTCTTACCTCTTTACCTTCTGCAACTTCAGTTCCGTAACCTGCTGGCGTAAAAAATGCTGGAATTCCAACTTTTGCTGCTCTACATTTTTCTGCTAAAGTACCTTGCGGAGTTAATTCTACATCTAACTCACCTGATAGCATTTGACGTTCAAATTCAGCATTTTCACCTACATAAGATGAAATCATTTTATCTATTTGACGTTTTTGAAGTAATAATCCTAAACCAAAATCGTCAACTCCTGCATTATTAGAAATACAAGTTAAGCCTTTAATATCTTTTCTAACTAACTCTGCAATAGAGTTTTCAGGTATTCCACACAACCCAAAACCACCAAGCATAATAGTCATATTATCTTGAATATCAGCTAATGCTTCTTGAACATTATCTACCTTTTTATTTATCATAACTTTTGGTTTAATTAATTGGTCTAAAATATAAAAAAAACGCCTTTAAAAAAAGGCGTTTTTTTATATTAAAAATCAAACTCATTTGTTGTTAACTCTTCATCTTCTATTTCCGTTTCTTCGACAACTTTTCTACAGTCTACTCGAATAGATAAATTTTCAGGTACAGGAAAAGCACTTGTTGATATGTCTAGGCTCTTGTCTGCATAACATTTATTCATAAACAAGCCCCAAATTGGCAATGCCATTGTAGCTCCTTGTCCATAAGTCATGGATTTAAAACGTGCGGCCCTATCATCATTTCCAACCCAAACACCAGTAGCTAAATTAGGTACCATACCAATAAACCAGCCATCACTATTATTCTGAGTAGTTCCTGTTTTTCCAGCAATTGGATTGGTAAATTTATATGGATGTCCTGTCACTCTATTATATCCTGCGCCTTGCCAAGTAGTTCTTAATCGAACACCCGACCCACTTTCTGTTACTCCTTCAAGTAACTTAATTACTGCATAAGCCACATCTTTACTCATTACATCTCTTGTTTCTGGAACAGCATTATATAATATTACTCCGTTTTTATCTTCGATACGTGTCACAAACATTGGTTTTACGTATATCCCTTGATTTGCAAATGTACTGTATGCTGCAACCATATCACTTACTGTAATATCTACTGCTCCTAAAGCAATTGCTGGCGATTGTGGAATATCTGATTTAACTCCTAATTCTCTAGTCATATTTACAACGGCTTTGGGTCCTACTTTATCCATCAACTTAGCTGTAACTGTATTTACAGATTGCGCTAATGCTGTTTTTAAAGTCATGATGCCTTTATAAGTTCTTGTAGAGTTTTGTGGCGACCAATCATCACTAATTCCATATCTGCCTTTTGGCATTGTAAAAGGCGAATCGATAATAGAATCACAAGGTGAATAATGTAATTGCTCAATAGCTGTTGCATACACAAAAGGCTTAAATACTGATCCTACTTGACGTGCTCCTTGTCCTACGTGATCATACTGAAAGTGTTTATAATCAATTCCCCCAACCCATGCTTTAATATGCCCTGTTTGAGGTTCCATTGCCATTACACCCGTTTGTAAAAAATGTTTGTAATACAAAATAGAATCTCTTGGCGTCATTACAGTATCTATTTCTCCTTTCCAAGAGAATATACGCATTGGTGTTTTGACTTCGAATGATTTGATAATATCTTCTTCCGACTTCCCCTGATCTTTCATTTGACGCCAACGCTCAGAATTTTTCATTGCTCTTGTAATGATAGCTTCTGTTTCGTCTTTATTAATGCTATAAAAAGGAGCGTTTTTATTTCCCTTTTGTTGAATGAAAAATTCTTCTTGAAGATTTGAAATATGCTGTTGTACAGCTTCCTCTGCATATTTTTGCATTCTAGAATCAATAGAAACATAAATCTTTAATCCGTCTCTATAAATATCATATATTGTTCCGTCTTTCTTAGGATTTTCTTTTACCCAACGACGCATAAAATCTCGCAAATATTCTCTAAAATACGTTGCTATTCCTTCTTTATGGCTTTCTGGTGTAAAATTCAGCACCAATGATTTTTCTTGTAACGCAATACTTTCTTCTTTAGTAATATATTCATTACGTGCCATTTGATGTAAAACAACATTACGTCTCTTTTCAACCAGCTCTGGTCTTCTTACTGGATTAAAATAAGATGGATTTTGTAGCATACCAACAAGCATTGCTGCTTCATCAACGGTTAAATCTTTTGGCTCTTTACCTAAATATACCTTCGATGCTGAACGAATTCCTACTGCATTATTCACAAAATCAGCTTTGTTTAAATACATTGTCAGGATTTCGTCTTTTGTATATTGGCGTTCTAATTTAACTGCAATAACCCACTCTTTTGCTTTTTGAGTAATACGTTTTACCAAATTTTTAGATCCTTCTCCATGGAATAACAATTTAGCCAATTGTTGGGTAATTGTACTTGCTCCACCACTACTACCAATAGAAGTTACAGCTCTTAATGTTCCGCGTGCATCAATTCCTGAATGTGATCTAAAACGCTCATCTTCTGTTGCTATTAAAGCATTTACTAAATGCGGAGGAAGATCTTCGTATTTTACAGGAACACGATTTTCTAAATAAAATTTACCGATTGTTTTTCCATCTGACGAGATAATTTCTGTAGCCACATTACTTGATGGATTTTCCAATTCATCAAATGTTGGCATTGGTCCAAAAACTCCCCAAGATGCACAAAGAAAGAATAATATAATAGCTATACATATTGCTACAAAGCCTATCCAAAAAGCAGAAATATACTTTTTAAACTCATTGGCTTTATTTTTACTTTGTTGTTTTTTGTCTTTCATAGAAACTATTCTTCTTTTTCGATACTTAAACCAATTTCACTAACTCCTTTTAAAGCAGGAACTCCTTCAACATCTCCCAACTCTCTTACTGCTTGTTCAATCGTCATTTTGTATTTTCCTGACTCATTAAAAACAAACCCTTCTTTTAACCAAAGTTTGCTCTCTTTAACGTCAGAAAAGCCATTGCCTAATAGTTTTCCTTCTGCATCTGCCATTTGAAATTCAATAGTATCAATCACAACAGATGAATTTGGTTTGTAGATTTTAAAAATTACAAAAAGGTTACTATAAGGGTAATTTTCATTTACTCTCAAATTCATAAATATATTTGTAGGTTGCAAAGTGTCCTTCGTTTCCCATACAAATGTTTTTATATCTTCTTTTTTCCATTTACCATCTGTTGCTTGAAAAGCATCAAACAAGACATTTTCATTGTGCTGACAAGCAATAAACGTTGTCAATACAATTCCTAAAACGAAAAATAAATTACTAATTTTCACTATTTGGCTTATTATCTTTATTGTTTGGTTCGTCTGTATTTCTTTGACGTTTCACTCTATTTCTATTTGAGCGAGCTTTTTGTTCTCTTGGTTCTTTAGCTTCGTTTACTTCTTTTTTCTTAAGCTCCTGCTTTTTGGGCTCTTTTATACGTGAATCTGCTGATCTGTTTTGTGGTTGCTTTTCCTCATTATTGTTTTTAGGATCACGAACTTTTTTCCTCGAATCATTTCTTCTTTCTCCTCTTTGCTCCCTTTTTCCTTCAACTCTTGCTTCTGGTTTTTGATCCTTTTTTGCAACTTCCTCTAAAGTAGTTTTTTCTTTTCGCTCTTCACTTCTTATTTTATTTACACGCGGCTTCGCTTTTCGATCTTCTCTTTGTGTATTTTTTTCTTTATTACCTTCTAAAGTTTTTTTATCGACAGCAGAAGCAACTCTATCGTCTTTTTTCTCTTTCGATTTATTATTTTTTCTTCTGCGCTTAGGTTGATCAAAACGAGTAACACTATCCTGTTCTACTGCACTTTGGAAATGATCTTTAGTATCTTCTATTTCCTCACTATAACTTTCTAGCTCACATCCCTTTTCGTCCTTTGCATTAAGGGCTAAAATTTCTTTTACCTGATCTGTACTTAAAACATACCAGTTTGCAGAGTTATTTGCATAAGCAAACCACATTTGCCCTTTGAAAATATCTATTTTTTGACAGAATGCTATTCCTTTAACCGTAAATAATTTTGTGTCAGAATCTGGCATATCTTTCAATGCTTCTAAATAAGTATCTAACTCAAAGTTTAAACAACATTTTAATTTACCACATTGTCCCGCTAATTTTTGTGGATTTAAAGATAGTTGCTGATAACGAGCTGCAGCTGTATTTACACTTCTAAAATCGGTTAACCATGTAGAGCAACACAATTCGCGTCCGCATGAACCAATTCCTCCTAAACGAGCTGCTTCTTGACGGAAACCAACTTGTTTCATCTCAATACGTATGCCGAACTCCTTGGCAAAATCTTTAATAAGTTGCCTAAAATCTACACGTTCAGACGCTGTATAATAAAATGTAGCTTTTGAGCCATCTCCTTGAAATTCAACATCAGAAATTTTCATTTCCAAATTTAGACTAATCGCAATTTCTCTCGCTCTCATTCTAACAGGTTCTTCTTTTTGTCTAACCTCTTGCCAAACGTCAATATCTTTTTGGGTAGCTTTTCGATAAATTTTTAATACTTCACTATCTAAACTTACTTTCTTTTTTTTCATTTGAACTTTTACAAGTTCGCCTACTAAAGAAACAATTCCTATGTCATGTCCTGGTGAAGATTCAGTTGCTACAATATCTCCCATTGACATTGTAAGCCCTTCTGGATAACGGTAAAAATCTTTTCTTCCATTTTTAAAGCGAACTTCAACTATATCAAAAACGCTGTCTGAATCTGGATAAACCATATTAGACAACCAATCAAAAACTGCTAATTTATTACAACTATCTGTTCCGCATGTTCCCTTACTCTGACATCCACGTGGAACGCCATTACTATCTGTCTTCGTCGAACAATTTGTACAAGCCATTTATATTTTTTTTCAATTTATATGATAATCCTCAACAAAATACGAGGAGTACTTTAATTATTTATAGGTTGTAAAGATAGTATTTTTTACGGCTCAGTTTATTTTTTTATATAAGCTTTTAGATAAGTAATTCAAGCTTTTTAAGAATAAGTACGTTAAAATAAAATTATATCAATTCTAAATTTCCGAAAAAAAGTTGTGATTAAAACAACAATCTACTTTTAGTGTTTTTCTATTATAATTTTTATTGCATATAAAACAAAACAAAGCATTTGTTGGAAATAGCCTATTCTTTTGAGAAGTTTCTGAACTATTCTTTTTAATTTTGAATTTCTATTTAATAATTAAAGATGAGTAGTTCAGTAATTGGAATATTAGGTGCAATTCCACAAGAAATTGACGGAATTCTTGCTGTTTTAAAAGACAAAAAAGAGATAGTTATAGGTAATAGAAAATACTATGAAGGCTTTTTAAATAAACAAAAGGTAGTTGTTGTATATTCTAGAATTGGTAAAGTAGCTGCAGCCACTACTGCAACAGCTCTTTTACTTCATTTTTCAGTTAGTGAAGTTATTTTTATTGGGGTTGCTGGTGGTATAGCTTCACATATTGAAGTTGGAGATGTTGTAGTAGCCTCCAATCTTATTCAATATGATATGGATGTTTCTCCATTACGTCCTAAATATGAAATTCCGTTATTAGGCAAAACTTATTTTGACACTTGTACTAAAAGGAGTGAGGAATTAATGAGCTACATTGTCGATTTTCTTTCTCCTGACAATTTAAATAACACAATTGCTACAGAGGAACTAAATCGTTTTCAAATTACTCAACCAAAAGTATATCTAGGAACAATAGCAAGTGGTGATCAATTTTTTTCTACGGAAGAACAAAAAAACAATTTACAAAAAGCACTACCAGAGGTTTTATGCGTAGAAATGGAAGGAGCTGCTGTAGCACAGGTTTGTTATGAGTTTAGAACTCCTTGTACTGTAATAAGAACTATTTCTGACAAAGCTAACCACGAAGCAAGTTTTAGTTTTGAATCATTTGTAGAAAATGTTTCTCAAGTATATGGTCAGCAAATCATCCATCGATTATTTTCATAAAAAAAGCGAGTAACTATTACTCGCTTTTTTGTTTATTGTATTTGCTCT
>CANQRD010000025.1 GCA_947626185.1 uncultured Flavobacterium sp. | reverse complement strand
TAATTATGAAAAAAACACATTTTCTAATCGGTTTTATTTTAGTTTTGAGTAACACATTACACGCTCAATACAAAACGATTACAAAAAAAGATGCTAATGGTTATAGCTACGAGTTTGTAGAAAACGACCCTTCAAAAACTAGAATTTATACCCTTAGTAATGGTTTAAAAGTTTATCTAGCTCAAAATAATGATGAGCCTAGAATTCAAACTTATATTCCAGTCAGAACTGGATCAAACAACGATCCGGAAGACAGTACAGGATTGGCACACTACCTAGAACATATGTTGTTTAAGGGAACTGATAATTTAGGAACAGTAAATTGGCAAGCAGAACAACTATTATTAAAACAAATTTCGGATTTATACGAACAACATAAAAAAGAAACTAATCCAGAGCTAAAAAAAGCAATTTATAAAAAAATAGATGAAATTTCTAAGGCTGCTTCTCAGTATGCTATTGCTAATGAATATGATAAATCAGTAGCTTCTATTGGAGCAACCGGAACGAATGCTCATACATGGTTTGACGAAACAGTTTATAAAAATAATATTCCCGCTAATGAATTGGAAAAATTTCTAATCATTGAGAGAGAACGTTTTTCAAAATTAGTTTTACGCTTATTCCATACAGAATTAGAAGCTGTTTACGAAGAGTTTAACCGTGGGCAAGATGATGACTCTTGGGCAACTTTTGAAAAAATGTTTAATCTATTGTTTCCTACAACACATTATGGAACACAAACTACTATTGGAACTTCAGATCATCTGAAAAATCCTTCAATGGTTGCGATTCACAACTATTTCGATCAATATTATATACCAAATAATATAGCAATCGTCTTAGTTGGAGATTTACAATTTGATGAAACAATAAAAATGGTTGATAATTATTTTGGTTCTATGAAAAAAGGACCTCAACCAAAAGAATATGTTGCTGTCGAAAAACCACTAACAAAAATTCAGACTGCTGATATATATAGCCCACAAAGCGAACGTGTAGAAATCGGTTTTCGTTTAGGAGGAGCTAAAACAAACGATGCTTTATATCTTACCATGATTGACATGTTATTAAGCAACGGACAAGCAGGATTAATAGATCTTGATATCAACCAAAAGCAGCGCTTGCTATATGCAAGTAGTAGCCCATTGATTATGAAAGATTATTCTGCTCATTTATTAACTGGCATACCTAACGAAGGACAAACATTAGAAGAGGCTAGAGATATCTTATTAACAGAAATAAACAAGCTTAAAAAAGGAGAATTTGATAATTGGTTGCTACAAGCTGTAATAAACGAATTAAAGAAAAACTCTATGGAAATGCTTGAAAGTAATGAGCAAATGGCTTCAATAATGTATGAAGCTTTCATTCAAGGACTAAGTTGGGAAGACACTGTGAGCGCAATTGATCGCATGGAGAAAATCACAAAAGAAGATATTGTTCGTTTTGTAAATGAAAACTATGGTGATAATTATGCTATTATTTACAAAAGACAAGGTGAAAATAAAGATTTAGTACGCGTAGAAAATCCAGGAATTACTCCTATTGATATTAACAGAGAAAATGAATCTGCTTTTTACAAAGAATTGAGTAAAGTAGTTGTAAAAGAAATTCAGCCTGAATTTGTCGATTTTTCTAAATCAATGCAACAAACAAAAATCGGAAAAAATAAAACAACTCTTTATTCTATCAAAAATACAACTAACGATTTAGCAACATTGACATACATCACGCCTGTTGGATCAGATAATGATAAAAAATTGAGCTTAGCCATTACATATTTAGATTATTTAGGTACTAACCAATATTCTCCTGAAGATATTCGCAAAGAGTTCTATAAACTTGGTGTTGATTTTTCATTGAACTCTGGAACAGATAAAACTTATATTACTCTAAAAGGATTAAAAGAAAATATGCCCGAAGGGATTAAATTATTAGAGCACTTGGTTAAAAATGCAAAAGCAGACCAAGGAGCTTATGAGAATTTAGTTAACCAGATTTTAAAATCACGTTTTGATGCAAAATCAAGCAAAAATGGGATTCAAAGAGCATTAAATAGCTATATTGTTTCTGGTGGAGAATTGAGTAGATTCAAAGATATTTTAAGTCAAGCCGAATTAGAAGCAATCAATCCAGCGGAACTGGTAAAAATGTTACATTCATTTTTTGATTATAACCAAGAAGTATTTTATTACGGGAATGATTTAGAAACAGTAAAAAAAGCAATTGTTGCTAATCATAATTTAGGTAATGGTAAAAAAGTTCCTGCAAAGAGAGAATATGCTGAGCCAGCATCTACTGGAACTGTTTATTTTGCCCCTTATGACATGGTTCAGGCAGAAATATCTTACCGTGGTCGTGAAGATAAGTTTAATAAAAACTTTTTAGCTACATCAACTGTGTTTAATAATTACTTTGGTGCAGGAATGGGGTCTATCGTTTTCCAAGATATTAGAGAATCTAAATCATTGGCTTACTCTGCTTATGCAGCTTATGTAAACGCAGGTAAGGCAGATAAATATAACTATGTGATTGCTTATGTAGGTACCCAAGCAAACAAATTGCCACAAGCTGTTGATGCTATGATGGACTTAATGAATAATATGCCACAAGCAGAAAGTCAGTTTGAAAACGCTAAAAGCACTGCCTTAAAAAACATAGCTACACAACGTTATAGAAAAGCACAAATTTTCTATTACTGGTTGGCATTACAAGAAAGAGGAATTAACTATGATATCAATAGAGATATTTACACACAAACACAGCAAATGCAAATGGCTGATTTAGTTAGTTTCTTCAATAAACACGTAAAAGGTAAAACATTTAATATTGGTCTTTTAGGTAAAAAAGAAAACTTAGATTGGGATGCTGTCAAAAAATTCGGACCTATCAAAGAATTAAACCTAGAAGATTTATTTGGTTACTAATAAAATTTACATACAAAAAAGGTCTTGCTCTTGGCAAGACCTTTTTTTATTATCCATCAATTATTGCAATATATTCTAATGCTTTTTTGACTGATTTTACATTGTCAAAAGACAGCAATAATCGCAAGCCATTTTTAGTATTCTTTTCTTTCATCTTACAAATATGTCCGCTTTGCTGTACAAAAGTTAGCACTTGTCTAAATTTTGCTGAAGTATAAAACCCTGAACTTTGATCGCCAATAAAATAACAGATCATTTTTCCTTGCTTTAAAATCACTTTTTCTATTCCAAAGTTAGTTGCGTGCCACTTAATGCGCAAACTATCTAATAAGGCCACTGCTTGCTTTGGTAAAGCTCCAAAACGATCAATCAATCGTTGTTCGTAAGCTTGTAGATCTTTTTCGTTAGCAATTAGGCTCAATTCGTTGTACAGATTTAATCGCTCCGTAATATTATTAATATACTCATCAGGAAATAATATCTCGTAATCAGTATCTATTTGACAATCTTTTACGAATACTTTATTTTCTTCTTTTACCTCCTCTTCATACAGATCTTTAAATTCATTTTCTTTCAGCTCTTCAATTGCTTCCTGCATAATTTTCTGATAAGTTTCGAAACCAATTTCATTAATAAATCCGCTTTGCTCACCTCCCAAAATATCTCCAGCACCTCTTATCTCAAGATCTTTCATGGCAATATTTAATCCGCTTCCTAAATCGCTAAATTGTTCCAAGGCTTGAATTCGCTTACGAGCTTCTTCTGTCATAACGGAATACGGTGGACAAATAAAATAACAAAATGCTTTTTTATTACTCCTTCCAACTCGTCCACGCATTTGATGAAGATCAGATAACCCGAAATTGTTGGCATTATTAATTAGAATGGTATTTGCATTTGGCACATCTAATCCACTTTCAATAATTGTAGTAGCAACTAGTACATCAAACTCACCATTCATAAAAGCAAGCATTAGCTCCTCGAGTTTTTTCCCTTCCATTTGTCCGTGTCCAACACCCACTTTTGCATCAGGAACCAAACGTTGAATCATTCCGGCTACTTCTCGTATATTCTCAATTCTATTATTAATAAAATATACTTGTCCACCTCTTTCTAATTCATAAGCAATCGCATCGCGAATTATTTCTTCATTAAAACCAACTACACTTGTTTCAATCGGATAACGATTTGGCGGAGGTGTAGTAATAACTGATAAATCTCTAGCAGCCATCAATGAAAATTGTAGTGTTCTAGGAATTGGTGTTGCAGTAAGCGTTAATGTATCAATATTTTCACCAATTGTTTTTAGCTTGTCTTTGACAGCTACCCCAAACTTTTGTTCTTCATCAATAACCAACAATCCTAAATCTTTAAAAACCAAATCTTTGCTTACTAATTGATGCGTACCAATAATAATATCTATTTTACCATTGGCTAGCTCTTCTAAAATTTCTTTCTTTTGTTTTCCTGTTCTAAAACGATTGATATAACTCACCTTTACAGGCATATCTTTTAATCGCTCTGAAAGGGTTTTATAATGCTGAAAAGCCAAAATAGTTGTAGGCACTAATATTGCTACTTGTTTGCCATTGTCAACCATTTTAAAAGCGGCTCTAATTGCTACTTCTGTTTTCCCGAAACCAACATCTCCACAAACTAAACGATCCATTGGACGTTCGCTTTCCATGTCTGCTTTTACTTCTTGAGTAGCTTTAAACTGATCTGGCGTATCTTCATAAATAAAAGAACTTTCCAACTCATGTTGTAAATAGCTATCTGGTGCACATTGAAAACCACGTTGCAACTTGCGCTTTGCATACAACTGAATCAAATTAAATGCAATGTGTTTTACTCTTGCTTTAGTTTTATTCTTCAGGTTTTTCCATGCACTCGAACCCAATTTATGGATTTTAGGCACGGTGCCGTCTTTTCCGTTATATTTTGCAATTTTATGTAACGAATGAATACTTACGTAAACAATATCATTATCAGCATATATCAATTTTATGGCTTCTTGTGTCTTTCCTTCTACCTGAATTTTTTGCAATCCACCAAATTTGCCAATTCCATGATCGATATGTGTTACATAATCACCGACAGACAAGGAGTTGATTTCCTTAAGTGTTATCGTCTGCTTTTTTGTATAACCATTTTTTAACGAAAACTTATGATAGCGCTCAAAAATTTGATGATCTGTATAACAAGCTATTTGCTTCTCTTCATCAATAAATCCGGCATACAAAGGCATTACAATTGTTTGATATTGTTGTACTTTGCTTTTGGAATCTTTTTCATCGCGCAAGGATTCAAAAATATCTTTAAAACGGCGTGCTTGATTTTCATTCGAACAAAACAAATAATTTGTATATCCGTTTTCGGTATTGTAATTTAAATTTTCGGCTAATAAATCGAATTGTTTATTAAACGATGGTTGCACTTTAGTATGAAAAACATATTCTTTATTAGCTTTAATCAACAAGCTTGAGTTTAACTCTAAGTAGTTAAATGATTCTATTTGCTGAACAAATGTTTTTCCGTCCAAGAACATTTGTGAAGGATCTGAATACTTTAATTCTTTATTTAGTTTTTCAAAAATTGTAGTTGCCTTTTCATAGTTATGATTCAGCTGATCCGCAATAAAAGCGGTATTCTGTGCAATAATAACTGTTTTTTCGGCGATGTATTCTAAGAAACTCTCTCTTGATTCGGCAGTAAACTTATTTTCTACATTTGGAATTATCGTAATTTTCTTCTGACGTTCTAATGACAATTGCGTTTCTACATCAAACGTACGAATACTATCAATTTCATCTCCAAAAAATTCAATTCTATATGGATTGTCATTTGAAAAAGAAAAAACATCGATGATTCCACCTCTAACAGAAAATTCGCCAGGTTCTGCAACAAAGTCTACTCTTTTAAAATTGTATTCAAACAAAGTTTCATTAACAAAATCAATAGACAATAAATCGCCAACGGCTACTCTTAAGGTGTTTTTTTCTAACACTTTTTTAGTCACTACTTTCTCAAAAACAGCTTCTGCATAAGAAACAATAATTGCTGGCTTTTTGCGCGAACTAATTCTGTTTAATACTTCTGCTCTTAACAATACATTGGCATTGTCAGTTTCTTCTATTTGATAAGGTCTTCGGTAAGAACCTGGGTAGAATAAAACATCTTCCTTATTGATTAACGTTTCTAAATCATTTAAACAATAAGCAGCTTCTTCTTTATCATTAAAAATAAGTAGAAATGGCAATTCTGATTGACGAAAAAGAGCCTCGGTTTGAAAAGATAATGAAGAACCTACTAATCCTTTTAAGCTAATTACTCGTCTTGCTGAAGTTATATCTTGCACAAGTTGTTTGGTAACTGTACTTTCATTAAAAAGCTTTTTGATTTCCATACTTACTCTACTTCTTCAGGATTAGCATTTCTGGTGGTATTCATCATCTGTTTCATTTCTTCAATCATTATCTCTTCTCCTTCTTCCTTTTCATAATTATCTCGAATCAAATCTTCCTCCATCATTTTTACCAATTCATTTAAACTTTTTTGTACGTCTTTTAAACAAATATCAACTTTTTCTAAATCTATTGGAGAAAGGTTAATATACATATCTAAATTTTGAATATAAGTAAGTAATGTGGTGTATCGAGCACGAATATCTGGACGATCTATTTCTGCTGGATAACCTTGATAAGTTAAGTTTTGCGCTACTTCACTCAACACTTGTGCTTTTTTCTGAAACGCGCTAATTGTTGATACTGGTTTTAATTTTAATTCATTAACCAAAGCCATCCAAGGTTTCCAATCTTCTAAAATTGGATTCAATGCTTTTGATCCTTTTGGAACATTGATCTTCCAAACTTTATTTAACTGATTAAATACACTATCATTATATGCTTGTACTTTCTCTTGATTATGAAAGCCTTTTTCATCCTGCTTTTTACAAGAAGTAATACAAAAAACTAAAATAAATAGTAACGCTAAAAAATTTTTCATAGGTTGTATTTTCAAAGTACCAAATTTACGAATGTTATTCAATTAATATCGTTTACAAATTAAGAAACAATTGTTCAATATATCTGTATAATTGCTTCAAAAAAGTCCAATAATGATTGGTATTTACTACCTCAGTTTATTGTCTTTTTTAATTTATCTACCTGTTTAATCTATTGTTTTACCTTTTCGCTTAAGAGTAATGAAACAAATAGCTACAAAAAATGATACATCGGAAATTCAGTTTTGGAAAGAACTTGTTTTCAATTGTTTTATCTATATTTGTGATTAAACTAATAACAACAATATGGAAAATATCATTAAGCAAGCGCACTCTGGCGTTGCCTACTTAGTCTTAATTTTTTTATTCATCGCAATAGTTAACGCTATTATTGGATTAAGCTCAAAAAAACAATTTACAGAAAAAGATCGCAAACTAGGTTTGGTAGCATTAATTTTCTCACACATTCAATTATTATTAGGGTTGATCTTGTATTTCACTTCTCCGATGGTACAAACATTAAGTGGAAACATGGGTGAAGTAATGAAAAACAGTACGCTAAGATTATACGGAGTAGAACACCCTCTAATTAATATCATTGCAATTGTATTGATTACTATTGGATGGTCTAAACACAAGAAAGCAACAACTAGCGAAGAGAAATTCAAGAAATTTGCAATTTTTTACACTCTTGGATTAATCTTAATCTTATCAAGATTACCTTGGTCAGCTTGGTTAGGATAATTTAAATAATCAAAATACTATATAAAAAAAGCGATCTTAATTAAGATCGCTTTTTTTATTTTTGTCCTTCACATTCTGCGTAAAACTGAGCTAGAAAGCTTTCCATAAACTTATGTCGTCCTTCTGCTATTTTCTTACCAGCTTCCGTATTCATTAAATCTTTTAATAAAAGTAACTTTTCATAAAAGTGATTAATAGTAGTTCCTTTATGCGATTTATATTCCTCTTTTGTCATATTAAACCGAGGTGCAATATCAGGATCGTAAATTGTATTATTTGCAAATCCACCATAATTAAAAGTTCTTGCTATACCTACTGCACCAATTCCATCTAATCTATCCGCATCTTGTGCAATTTGCAATTCCTTTGAATTGAATTTCTTAACAAAATTTCCACCTTTAAAAGATATGTTTTCAATTCCTTTTACAACATGTTCTATCGTTGCAGTATCATATCCAATACTTTTAAGCCATTTCCTAGCCTTTGCAGGCCCTACAGTTTCATCGCCATTATGAAATTTACTATCTGCAATATCGTGCAACAAAGCTATTAATTTTACTACCTCAGCATCAACTTCACTTTCAATCTTCAGAATTTGCAGTGCATTGTTATAAACTCGTTGAATATGAAACCAATCATGTCCACTTTCAGCAAGTGCTAATTCTTTTCTTACGTAAGCTATTGTTGCATCAATTTTCTCAGACATTTTTATTTAATTATTGCTGGCTGTACCCACTTAAAAATATGCTCTTCCTTACCTATTGTCATACGCTCCGCAATTCTAAGCATTCGATTAGGTAATTTCATCAGATAATCTCTTGCCTTATCTGCATCATCTGTAAGATTTGTTAATTTTGCAATTTCCCAACGATCAATTAGTTTTTGCATAATATCTACATAATCATGCGCTGTGTATACACCTATTCTTTGAGCTGAATCTGAAAATTGTTCAAAAGCGTCTCCCATTTTCCCTCCAGATTCTCTAATCAAATTTGCAGGCATTGTAATTTTACGCTTCATCATATCTACAAAGGCTAAAAGCATTTCGCTTGGATCTACCTTAAAAATGCGATCTACAAATTCTGAATATGCGTGGTGATGACGCATTTCGTCCCCAGCAATTAATCGACAAATTTTTGCCAATCTATGATCTCCATATTGTTTTGCCAACTTACCTACTCTGTTATGAGAAATGTATGTTGCCAACTCTTGAAAACTTGTAAACACAAAGTTTTTATAAGGATCTCTGTCGGTTCCTGGATCAAAACCATCGTTTAATAAATATTGCGTTGTAATTTCTACTTCGCGCATATTTACTCTTCCAGATAAGTATAAATATTTATTTAATAAATCACCGTGTCTATTTTCTTCACCTGTCCAATGACGAATCCATTTTGCCCAACCATTTCCTTGCTCACCATCTTTTTGATTTACTCCTTCAACATCCATCAACCAAGATTCATATGTTGGTAAAGCTTCTTCTGTAATGGTATCTCCTACAAGTACTACCCAAAAATCATAAGGTAATTCTTTTGCATACTCTCTTAGTTCTCTTACTTCTTCTAAAAAGTTATCTTGCTCAGAATTAGGCAATAGATCTGATGGTTGCCAAATTTTTTCTACAGGAATTAGATATTCATCTACAAAACTTTCTATATTTTTTTCAAGGAAGCCCATTACCTCCAAACGAACATTCTTAGTTGACATATATTCTTTTTTTGATTTTGCAATTGACTAAAATTATTAATTTTTTGCATTGCAATCATTAATTATTTTTACTTGATTTCGTTTACTACTGCTGATTCTATTTTTGAAAAAAGTTCTTCAAAATTATAATCCTTTATTTCTAAAGGTTGATGAGCATGTAAACTGATTTTTGCACCTAGTCCTAATGGAAATTTACCGTATTTAAACAACTTCCAAGAATTATTAATTGTTAATGGAACTACCAATGCATTAGGTGCAAACTTACAAAGCATTTTCACACCATTTTCAGAAAACCTTTTTGGTTTACCTGTTTTACTGCGGGTTCCTTCTGGAAAAATTACCGCAGCACGATTGTTCTTTGTAATATATTGTGCTAAACCTCTAATTACAGTTAGCGCTTGTTTACCATCATTTCTATCAATCAATACAGAACCACCATGTTTTAAATTATAAGAAACGCTAGGAATACCTTTTCCCAATTCTTTTTTACTAACAAACTTTGGGTGATTTTGCTTAAAATACCAAATAATAACCGGTATATCAAACATACTTTGATGATTAGCAACGAAAATAATTGGTCGGTCTATTGGTAATTTCGTCTCTTGTATAAACGTATAAGTGGTTCCAAGTATTCTTGTACATGCCATTATCCACCACACCATACTATCAACCACTTTTTTATGTGCCTGATAACCAAATAAGTTAAAAGCCAACCATTGCAGCCCTTGAAAGATTATTAATACAAATAGTAAGAGTATTACAAATACAACAGATAATGGATATGAAATAATCTTTTGCATTTATCTAAAATTTTATATCTGGCAAAGATACACTTTAAAAAAAAACCACCGTAACCGGTGGTCTTTTTTTAGCAATATTCTTTATATGCATCAATTAAGTTTTCTGCAATCATATCTGCTGGATGTCCTTCAATATGATGTCTTTCTAACATATGCACCAATTCCCCATTTTTAAACAAAGCCATTGATGGCGATGATGGCGGGAATGGAAACATGTGCTGACGAGCTGCGTCTACTGCGTCTTTATCTACACCTGCAAAAACTGTTACAATTTGACCTGGTGTTTTTTCTCCTTTTAAACTCATGATTGCTCCTGGTCTAGCATTACGAGCTGCACAACCACATACTGAGTTTACAACAACCAAAGTAGTCCCTTCTTTTGCTAAAGCTGCTTCTACTTCTTCAGCTGTATATAATGATGAAAAACCTGCGTCGACTAACTCTTGACGCATTGGATTTACTATTTCCTCTGGATACATAATAATAATTTTTTAAGATTACAAAACAAAGTTACAATTTTTATAATAGATTGAAATAAATCTTTCATAAAGTATTCATAACAGCTGATTATGCCTAGTTAATTTTTACTTTTCTTCCTTTTATTAAGCCAAATAAAAATTCCGGTTATTGGTAAAGAAGTTGCTATTAAACAAACTATAAAATATATTATTTTTGAAAATAATCCATAAATATCTCCTAAATGCAAAGCTTTTATTGAGCTAGCTAATTGTTCGCCTGCTGTTTTATCGCTAAAAATATCTTTTCGAATAATATTTCCTGAATATTGGTCGATGAAAACTCGGTCTGTTACTGTTTCATTAAAACGTTTTGCATCATTTTTATTTATTTCAAACGACCCTTCTTCTCCCTTCGGAAAACTGATAGATGTTTTTCTTGCTTCAAAAGGTAATTCTGTATTTGCAATTGCCAATGCTTGTTCTAATGTGATTGTTTTTGCTTCTGATTGCGGAAGATCTGATTGGGGTTTTTCTTCGTTTCTGCCACCAAATATCTTTCCTCCAATCATTTTACTTGCTCCTTCTCTGTACCAATCAAACGACCAACATAAACCAGTAAGCGCCATAATTATTACAAACAATAAAGTATAAAAACCAAGTGTATTATGTAAATCGTGGTTAATTCTTTTCCAGTTTGCGTTAAACTTAATTTTAAAACCAGGTTTAAAGCTTTTCCATCCCTTAATTTTCTTAGGCAACCATAAAACTAATCCAGAAATACACAAAAACAAAAATATTAAGGTAGCAATACCAACAATTGGTCTTCCAACAGAATCTTCTAACAATAGCCAACGATGTAATTTCATTACTGAGGTAAAAAACTCACTTCCGGCTGGTTTGCCTGCTCCGACGATTTCTCCTGTATACTGATTTACACTTACTTGTTCAGGTCGACCTTTTTCTTCTCCTTTTGTTACAGAAAGCACATAAGGTTCTGTTTCCTTTTTGGAAATAGTTACTCCAACAACTTTACCTTCCACCTTTTCTTGAACTAATTGGACTAATTCTGTTAGCTGTAAAACATTTTGCTGACTTTCGATTTTATATCTCGATGGTTCTAATGCATATTGTATTTCTGATTTAAAAGTATAGATTGTGCCTGATAAGCAAACAATAAATAAGATAAGCGAACTTGCCCCCCCTAACCAAAGGTGAAGATCATTCATTAATTTTCGAAAAGTATATCTTTGTTTCTTTGATTTCATCATCAAAAGTGCCTAAATACAAACACGATTTTATGTAGATAAAATCGTGTTTGTAAGATTACTAATATGTTTATTAAAATTTATAAGTCAATTGAGCAGCGAAGTTTCTTGGCGCAATTTCATTAATGTATCCTCCTCTGTAGTAAGATGAATAACCATTTGCATCAAATAAGTTATTCATGAAGATACTTAACGTTGCCTTTTTGTAGTTATAAGCTAATTGTGCATTAATTGTTGTATAGGAAGGCATATCAAATGGTCTTACGTTAGTATTAGTATTATGAGATGCATCTGCTGTTCTAGCATATTCATTTACAGGTCTTTTTCCTACAAAATATACACCAACACCTACTGAAAATCCATTTAGCGTCCCTTGATTGAATTTATAATTTGCCCATCCGTTGGCTGAATGCTCTGGTGCATTCATAGGAGCTGAACCATCAACGTAATTAGGACTGTCTATATATCTAGCATATAAATTAGCATACCCCAACATTACTTCTAAATTGTTGGTAATTTTACCATTGATTTCTAACTCAAATCCATTTCTTTTTAAACTACCAGCTAAAATACTTTCTGTTTTTGATTGTTCGTTAGTTACTGGATCGATATAAGGAGCCAATAAATTATTTTGATTAATGAAGAAATAAGTAAAGTTTACTCCTAAATGATCGTTATACCAATTTGATTTAAATCCAAACTCCAATTGTTTTGTGTGAGCTGGTCCTGCAAATGATCCGCCATGTAGTAATTTATTTGACTGTCTTAAACTTGTTGTTGTTGTATAAGAAGCAAATGTGCTAATATTTTCTTGTGGCTTAAAGATTAAGCCAAACATAGGATTCCAACTATCAATTGTCATATCTTTTGTTGTATTTCCGTTCAATCTACTATAACGGATACCTAACATTGCACTTAATTTATCTCCAAATTGAATATAGTCTTGTGCCATAAATCCAATTGTTGGTGACATTGTACGAGTGGTATTAATATCTTCATAGATTATATCATTTGGCAAATTGTTATTAATTGCTCCTAACACATTAATATCACTTGTGAAATCTACTAAAGTTGGTTGTCCATCTTTATCAGTTGCCCAAACTTTTCCTTTGGTAGAACCAGCAATCGTTTTGGTTTGTCTATAATCAAAACCTAATTGAAAAGTATGTTTAAACAATCCTGTTATGATATCTTTTCCTACTAAATCTGCTTGAAAAACAGAATTATAATCTCCGGTAATTCCTTTCGAAACTGTTCTTCTAATATCTGCATACTCACTCCAATTATCACCTATTGCATTTTTAGACTTTACTGTTGATATATTTGTCGATCGGCTATCTTCATTATAAATTGATGCTGTATATGAAGCTCTAAAGCTCAACTTGTCTGTTAATCTTCTTTCAAAACGAGCAACATAATTTTGCATTGTAATTTTATCCTTGTCTCCTTTAAATCCTAAATATTTATTGTGAGGCATCTTATAAAGTCTATCAACATAATCTGGACCTAGATTTACTGTTCCTTTATCAGTTGCATAATCTCCATTTAGATAATCCATCTCAACAGTTAACTTAGTCTTGTTATCTATTTTCCATGCCAAAGATGGATTGATATAGAAATGTTCATTGTTTACATGTGTTCTCCAGCCATCATTTTTCTCATACGCTGCATTTACACGAAATGAAACAGTTTCTTTTTTATCTAACATTTGCTCAAAATCAATTGTAGGACGCACTTGTCCGTAACTTCCAGTTCTAAACCCAACAGATCCACCGTTTTTAAAATTTGGCGTTTTTGTTACTAAGTTAATCACTCCTCCTGCTGCCCCTAAACCATTTCCAATTCCTTGTAAAATAGCTGCCGAACCTTTAATTACTTCAATACTTTCAATTCCTTGCATATCTGCAATAGCAGAAGCCGTTCTAAAATCAGAATCCATACCAACACCATTTCTTAAAACTGGTGTTCCTCTAAATCCTCTGATAGTCATACTCTCAGACGGACCACCATAAGTAGAAAATAATGTTACACCTGCAACGTTTCTTGCTGCATCATTAATGCTTAAGGCTCCTTGCTCTTGAATAACGTGTTCTGAAACAATACTAATTGATTGTACTTGATCTTGCAACCCTAGAGGTAAACGAGTAAGATTTTGTAATTGTTTTACATTTTTATTACTTCTTCCATAAACGGTAATATTTTCTAATTGACTATCGGCAACCAAAATAAAGTTTATTGTTTCTTCTGGCTTTGTAATAACGATGTCTCTTACAGATGATGAATAACTAACAAATGACGCCTTCATTGTTTGTCTTCCTCTTTCAACATTAGGTAACTGATACTCTCCATTTTCATTTGTTTGAGTAGCTATAGTAGAATTTCCTAATTGAATTGTAGCATATGGCATTGGTTTATTAACTTCATCTACAACTCTTCCTTTTACAGTAGAAGTCTGCGCAATGCTAATAGTTGATCCAATAACTAATAAAAAAGTATAGAATGATTTCATTTATGTTATATTATTTAGACTTATTACAAACAGCGCAAATGTATAATCATTCTAAACAACATGCAAATTTTATTTAGATTTTTTTTAAATAAGGTTTTCATCATAAAAAAGAACACTGAAAAAGTGTTCTTTTGATTGTTTTACAAGAATAAAAAAGCATTTTTTATATGAAGCAAATCGTATTTTGACCCTTCTTTACTTATAGCAATAATATCAAATCGGACTTCTTCTGTAGCATTATTTTGCTCTATAAAAGCATTTGCCGCTTGTACTAATCGTTTTATTTGAGAAGGCTTTACAAATTCTTGTGGTAAACCAAATTGCAAACTACTTCTTGTTTTAACTTCTACAAAAACTAATAAATCATCTTTACGTGCAATAATATCTACCTCATTTTTTAAATAACGCCAGTTTCTATACAGTATTTCGTAACCTTTTTCTTCCAAAGCTTCTACCGCAATTTGTTCCCCTTTATTACCTAGATCTTTAGATTTCATTATTGTAAAAATTTCAATTCAGTTACTTTCTCTCCTACTTCAAGAGAAACAACAGTACCAAACTTTAAAGCTAAATTATTTTTCACATGGCCTGCAGGAAAATTAAATACAATTGGATAATTATATTCTTTAGCAAGTTCTAAAATAATTTGTTCTACATTATAACCAAACGGTATAGAATTATCATGCATATCTGTCATTCCTCCAACAATCAATCCTTTTAAATTAGAAAGCTTATTATTTCGTTTCAAATTATGCATCATTCTGTCTATATGATATAAATATTCATCTAGATCTTCAATAAACAAAATTTTATTTGTTGTATCTATTGAAGATTCAGAGCCGAGTAAGCTATATAAAATTGATAAATTGCCACCGACTAACTCACCTACTACGTTTCCTTTTCTATTCAGAGGTTCAGCAGAAATTGTATAAGTTATTTTATTTCCAAAAATAGCATTACGCAAAGATTCCTTCGCTTCATTTGTTGCATTAGGCACACTAAAGGCCATTATCCCATGAATTGTTGCAGTGTGCAATATATTTAAATGACTGTGTAAGGTAGTTACATCGCTAAATCCTATTAACCATTTTGGATTCTTTTTCATCAAAGAAAAGTCAATTTGATCAATAATCCTTACTGTACCATATCCTCCTCTAGCACACCAAATTGCTTTTACATCAGGATTAGCTAATTGCTTATTAAAATCAACTGTTCGTTCTTCATCCGTTCCTCCCAACTGAAAATTGTCTAAACCAATAGTATCGCCCAATATAACATTTAAACCCCAAGAGGTTAATAATTCAATCGCGGGTTGTGCTTCTTCTTTACTAAACTTTCTTGCGGTACAAACAATTGCTACGGTATCGCCTTTTTGTAAATAGGGTGGTATACTAATCATTTTTTCTATTTTCAATATTAAAAATCAAACTGTAATTGTACAGCTGCAATTATTTTTTCTTCGTTTTTATTATTCAAATTGCTAATTGAAACTCCAATTAATCGAACCGAATCTTCCAGCTCTTCTTGGTAAAGCAATTGTTTAGCTAAATCAAGCAATATTTTTTCATCCGATAAAAAATAAGACAGTGTGGCACTTCTTGTTTTCTGAATAAAGTTAGCATACTTTATTTTTAAAGTAATCGTTTTGCCTGCTAAATTTTGCTTTTTAATCCGCAAACATAATTCTTCTATAATTTGTTCAAGTTTTTGTTCAAGATAAACTTCCGAGCTCAAATTTTCTTCAAACGTTCGTTCCGTTCCTACGGACTTTATTTTGCGATTGGGTTCAACCTCAGAATTGTGAATGCCTCTTACAATGTTATAATAAGACGCTCCTGCCTTACCAAAATGTTCAGTTAAAAATTCTACCGATTGTTGTTTTAAATCTTTTCCAGTAAAAATACCTAGATGATACATTTTTTCAGCCGTTTTTTTTCCTATACCGAAAAACTTTTTAATTTCTAGCTGCTCTAAAAAAAGCTCTACTTCTTCTGGGCTGATTGTTTTCTGACCATTTGGCTTATTGTAATCACTAGCTATTTTAGCTAAAAATTTATTAATTGAAATACCCGCAGAAGCTGTTAGCCCGGTTTGATTATAAATCTTATACCGAATTTCTTGAGCTATTAATGTAGCACTTTGCTTATTAAATTTATTTATGGTAACATCTAAAAAAGCTTCATCCAAAGCCAAAGGTTCAACCAAATTAGTATATTCATGAAATATAGCCCGAATTTGATTGGAGACTTCTTTGTATCGGTCAAAACGCGGTTTTACAAAAATTAGATGAGGACAAAGCTTACTGGCTTGTACGCTACTCATTGCACTTCGAACACCATATTTTCTAGCCTCGTAACTTGCAGCTGCAACAACTCCTCTTTGTTTGCTACCTCCTACAGCAATAGCTTTATCTATTAACTCAGGATTATCCAAAACCTCTACCGAAGCATAGAAAGCATCCATATCGATATGTATTATCTTTCGAGTCAAAGTTTTTATTTTTAGTGGAAATACAAAAATAAACAAACCTTTTTAAGGTACTACATGAGGCAAAAATCATCTTATTTCCAACTTTTCTATTTATGCTTTTTAGTACATTTACATCATTATTGAATATATTCTAATTTTAGTAAAAAATCAGAATACAAATTGTTAATACAGTAAATTTTATCTCAATGGAAAATTTCTTAATACAAGCTTTTATTTTTTTATTGGCATCTGTAGTTTGTGTACTTATCTCGAAAAGATTTGGAATGGGCTCGGTTTTAGGCTATTTAGCTGCCGGAGTATTAATAGGCCCATTTGTATTAGGTTTTGTTGGTAAAGATGGGGCTAATATTATGAATGCTACAGAATTTGGGATAGTGATGATGTTATTTCTAGTTGGTTTAGAATTAAACCCAAAAGAATTCATAAAGTCCAGAAATACTATTTTAGGTTTAGGAAATGCACAATTAATAGGTACAACATTATTAGTTATTATAATTGGCTATTATTTTCTTAATTTAAGCCTTAGTTCAGCTATCACGATTGGTTTACTTCTATCGATGTCATCAACTGCAATAATTTTACAAACTATATCTGAAAAAGGATTAAATCAATCAGAAGTAGGTAAATCAAGTTTTTCAATTTTATTATTTCAAGACATTATTGCTATTCCTATCATGGCTATCATTCCTTTATTAGCAGTTGGACAAGCGACTACAATAACAACAGGAAATGAAAGCTTATTAGATGGTCAACCTGTGTTAATGAAAACTTTAGCTATATTAGGTGCATTTGCATTAATTTACACAATTGGCAATTACATTATCAATCCTCTTTTTAAATCAGTAGGTAATTTAAAAGTTAGAGAGATTTATACAGCTTCGGCACTGTTACTTGTTATTGGA
The DNA here is from genome assembly GCA_947626185.1 of uncultured Flavobacterium sp. GTDB lineage: Bacteria > Bacteroidota > Bacteroidia > Flavobacteriales > Flavobacteriaceae > Flavobacterium. The sequence continues at coordinate 6,348 of CANQRD010000025.1, read as the reverse complement.
GTTTCTTTATTAATGACAGAAGTGGGTCTAAGCCCTGCTTTAGGAGCATTTATAGCAGGTGTTGTTTTGGCCAACAGCCCATACAAACATCAATTAGAAAGTGATATAGAACCTTTTAAAGCCTTGTTGTTAGGTATTTTCTTTATTGGTGTTGGATCATCCATTAACTTTAAAGTTATTATAGATCAACCCAAAGCTATTGCTAGTTTACTATTTGGCACAATGCTTTTAAAAGCAATTGTTTTATTAGTAATTGGTAAATGGAGAAAATTCTCCAATGATCAAAACTTATTATTTGCCATCTTACTCTCTCAAGTAGGAGAATTTGCTTTTGTAATATTAGCCTTAGGAAAAACAATTAATTTAATTAGTACAGCCTGGTATGACTATTTAATTGCTACAACAGCTTTATCAATGGTTATAACGCCAATATTGATGTTAGTCAACGAAAAGTGGATAAATCCTTATCTTAATTTATCAAATAGCAGCACTGATGATCAGCAACCATATGATGATTTATCTAAAATAGATAAAACGAAAAAGGTAATTATTGCTGGTTTTGGTGATTTTGGAAATACTATTGGTCGCTTATTAAAAGCAAACGGCGTATCTGTTCTTGTATTAGATAACAACCCAGATAGAATAGACCTATTGAGAAAATTAGGATTCAATGTATACTATGGAGACGCTACTTCAATTAATCTATTAAAAGCAGTTGATATAGATACAGTAGACTACGTAATTGCAGCTATGGATTCGCCTGAGGCAAATTTAAAACTAGCCGAAATTATGAAAGAAAGCTTCCCTAATATAAAAATATTTATTCGTGCTAAAAATAGAAATAATGCTTACGAATTTCTTCAAAAAGGCTATACTAACGTTTACAGAGAAAAATTTTTTACTGCAGTTTATTTAGGTCAGATTCTTTTAGAAAGATTAGGCTATACAGTAGAAGAAGCGAAAATGCAAGGTGAAATATTTATTAAGAGTGATAGAGAATCGTTAAAAAAACTTGCTAAAAATGCCGACAATTTAGAAGACTATATTAAAATTTCGAGAGAAGAGTTTCGATTACAATCAGAGTTACTACAAGCCCAAAAAAGAGAATGCGAAAAAAATATTAGTATAACAGAATAATGTTACAAAAATTAAAAGATCATTTTTAATTTTTGTAACTGTTTTATTTTCTAAGGAACAATGGACTATCTTTTTTTTAGATAGTCCATTGTTTTTTGCTATTTAATTAATAGCAAGTTGAATATGATGAATATTACTATGTTTCCGATTTTTGTTTATCATTAGTCTCCACCGTACCCGTTGGAATGAAAAACTCCGAAGGAAAACTTTTAAAATAGCTCCATGTTGATGTAACCAAGTCTTTAGTTTCTGAAATAGGAATATTTCGCGATCTGAACGCTAAAAATAACGACAGTCCAAAACTCACCGCAAAATTGACAAATCCGATCAACCACATTCCAATAAATGCCCAAATTAGCATTGAATGCGGAGCATCAAAACCAGATCCATAATATCCTAAAGCTATATTACCACTCACAAAAGTAATATGTCGAATATCTATACCAATTCCTAAAAAAATACCAATTGCCCCACAAGTTCCCATAAACAAACCAAAACAAATATTAGAAGCAATTCCCGGCCATTTAGTTTCTACCCACTTGGCTAGCTTGGTTGTACGCACAATTCCAAAATTGCGTTTTAATAAAGGATGTTCTTGAATTCTATAAAAAACTTGATTGTGTTTATCTCTATTGGAAACATTTCCAGAAATAATACCAGATAAAAACAAAAATATCCCTGCAATACCAGCATGAAAAAGTGCTCTAGATTCAATAGGATCAGCATCAATTAAAAGCTTTTCCCATTCATGGGCAACAATGTTTACATTAAAAACAGAATCTATTCCCCAAACCAATAAAAGCGCTATCGGAAATGCTAAAATAACGTTACCTATAAAAGCAATAAATTGCGAACGAAATAACCGAGCAAACAACTTGGCAAATCCTACGTGTTTATCACTGTTTAATACATGATTTTTTCTTCCATCTTCAATAGCCTTAATAATAGTAGCCGCGGTCATGGCTGGCTGTTTAGTAGCAAGAGTAAATCCTAATAAATAAATTAAACAGAAACCTAAGGCATAATTTAGACTATAGAGCATAGCATGACCAAAAATACTTGCATCAGTTTGATGAGCAAATACCTTTAATATACACATAAAACCTACAATTATTCCCGCTCCCATTGATCCTCTAAACATTTCCCAATATTCACGAGCTGTACTCGTTATATAATGTTCACCTGTTTTAGCGGTATGTTGGGTAATTTCATAAGAAATTAATTGTGTACTCTCTTTAAGTAGCCCACTAACATTGTATTTATAACAATTGTATTCAATTAATTTTCTTACTAGCTGAATACTATTTCTACGTTTAGATTCTTCGATACAATTAGTATCAACAACAATTAATGAAATCAAAACTTCTACCCTAGCCAATTGCTGACGCAAGCGCAATAAACTCTGATTAACTTTTATCGAAATTCCGTATTTGGAACTGTTTTTAAATGCCTGATTAACAAATTCATTACATTGCTTATGAAATACTTTTATTTGTCGCCAAGTAATATCTTCTGCAGTTAAATAATGAACATCTCCTTTTAAAACATCGTTGGTTACTTGCATCACTTCTCTTTCTAAAGCTAAAAAAGGACTTTCGAAATGAGAATACTCTGGTACCATACGGATGATATAACTTTCCATTGCTCTACCACTCATGCGCTGGGATATTAAAGCAATTGAGCTCAATAAGTCGCCCAAAGAAGAATCATCACTAACGTTTTCAAAAATATTTTGAAAACTTAAGAGTTGAAATAATTCTTCTATTTGCTCCATAGGAATCATATCAATCCAAATAGCATCAGTATGCTTATAAAAAACCTGATTTAATATATACTCATAAGTATCCTTTTCGGGTTGGTAGGGTAGAATTTTCGCCCACAAACGCTTCTTAACTTCGTACATAAAATCAGAGTCTTGTAAAATACCAGCGTCAGAAATCATTCTACCAAAATTTCTATTAGCAAAAAGTTGAAATAAGTAATCAATAAAGGCTATTCGATCAGTATCGTGAGTTTTTAGATAGGTTACAAAAGAATCGATAGAAACACGATTAACTTTTCTTATATCATTTGGCCTAAACAGTTGAACTAAATCTACTAGAAAAAAATTATCATCGTCTGTATATATTTTGCCATCTACAATATACTTACTAAAGAGCTCCTCTATTCCTTGTGGTGATTTTAATATATATCTTAATTTCATCAAAAAAAAAATTCTATTTTATATCGTTACTAATAAATATTTATAACTTGCTATAAATTTACATTTTATTTTAAACCTTATGATTGAAACTGAAAGAAAATTTCTAGTAAACTCAACTGAATTTATCAATTTAGCTACAAATAAAAGCGAAATTTCTCAAGGATATTTAAATAGCAACTCTGAAAGAACAGTAAGAATAAGGTTAATGAATAATAAGGGATTTTTAACAATAAAGGGGAAAAGTAACGAATCTGGTATATCTCGTTTTGAATGGGAAAAAGAAATTGATTTCAATGAGGCTCAATCGTTATTATTACTTTGCGAAGAATATATCTTATCTAAAACAAGATATATCATTCCTGCTGAAAAACATATTTACGAAGTAGATGTTTTTCATGGTGCTAATGATGGTCTAATAGTGGCTGAAATAGAATTACAATCTGAAGACGATCTATTTATTAAACCACAATGGTTGGGTAAAGAAGTAACGGGGGATAAAAAATATTATAATTCTTATTTATCAAAACAACCATACTCGAGTTGGAAATAATTTTAGAAAACAAATATTTTTTAATTGATAAACTTGTGATCATAAACCTCAAAATGTGGAATTTTTCCCCAAACTATTTCACAAATTTTAATGGATATAATATTTAAAAAAATGATTATTTTTTTAATTAAATATCTTCTACTAAACGTTCTACTTTTACATCAAGCACACCACGTCCAAGATTATCTGTTAAATCCATAAAAGCACGTTTAGACATATCTACACTTCTCCCTTTTATAAAAGGTCCTCTATCGGTTACCGTTAGAACAACTGAGCGTTTATTATTTAAATTAGTCACTTTAATTTTTGTCCCAAAAGGCAATGAACTATGTGCTGCTGTGTACTTTGCATTGTCAAACACTTCACCACTAGCAGTTTTTTTACCAGTAAACTTATCGTGATAATAAGAGGCTTTTGTTTGTTCACTAACCGTTTCAAAATCGTCTTCAACTAGCTCACCTATAACTACGGAATCATTCTCAAAATCACTATCTATAACCGCAATTGTATCGTTTACTTTTTGCAATCCTATATTAGTTTCTGCTTTTTTTGGTTTTGATTTATCTACTTCTTCAAAGCTTGATAAAGTTATTATAGCAATAATTAATGCGATATAATGATATAGTTTCATAATTCAATTATCAATTGTATTATATACTAGACAATAAACATACCAAAAAAAATAGGACCGATATTTTATCGGTCCTATTATACAATTTAAAATATATTTATTCTTGAATTGCTTCAAAAATTGGTGTTCCTATATTTCCATTTGGAAACTCAATTTTTAAAATTTGAGCAATTGTTGGAGCAATATCTGTCATATCTGTTTGACGAACTGTTTTTCCTGGTTTAACTCCCCAACCCATAAAAATTGCTGGAATATGATTATCATACGAGTTCCAACTTCCATGTGTTGTTCCAGTGCCGTCTTTTCTACCTGCATACCACTGAGGCTCTAAAACATATTGAATAGCGCCACTTCTCTTATAGTTATAACCGTTAACAATTCGTTCTCTTAGAATTTTAGGTATTGAAGATTCAACTACTTCTTCCATATCAACTACAAAAGCAATACCATCTAACTTCTTCATTTCTTTAATAACCAATGCTTTAACATCTTCTTCGTCAAGATCGTTTTCTCCAATAACACTATTATTTAAATGTACTTGATCATTTGTTAAACTAATAACCAAATCAGTTACACCAAATTTTTCTTCTAATTTTTTATTAAGATCCTGTTTTGCTATTTTTGTATCAAAATAACCAGCATTCCCCTTCATATCAGAGAAAAACTTCGGATTGTGAGCTGCTCCATGATCAGCACTTAAAAAGAATATATAATTTCCTTTACCGAATTTATCATCCAAATAAGAAAGAAAATCAGCTAAATCCCTATCCAAACGCAAATAAGTATCTTCTATTTCAATTGAATTTACGGCAAACTGATGACCAATATAATCTGGTGAGGATAAACTTACTGCTAAAAAATCGGTTACGTTATTCTTATTATTACCTAATTGCTCAGCTTCTATCGCCTTTTTAGCAAATTCTAGTGTAAAAGTATTTCCTTGAGGAATACCTTTTAGTAATTCATAACCATTATCTTTCTTAAGTTTAACAAGATCTCTTGGGAAAGTAGGTGTTTTCTCTCCCTTAAACACACCTTCATAAGAATTATTATCTGCAGTACTTAATTTATAGGTTTCAATCGGAAATAACGTATTCCAGCCTTCTTTATAGTAATTATCTGCTAATTTTTCTTTATTAAAAGATTTTACCCATTTTGGTAGCTCGTGCATATAAAAAGTACTAGATATCCAGTTACCAGATTTTCCATCCAACCAATAAGCTGCATCAGCAAAATGGCCAGCAGGTAAAATACCTCCTCTATCTTTAATGGCAATACCAATCACTTTTGACTGGAAATTAGTAGCCAATTTTAACTGATCAGTTATAGTAGAAGATAGTAAATTCCTTGGCGATTGCTGCCCTACTTTACCCTCAGCTCCAACCCCTTTAACGCTATCATCCTGTGTACAATACATAGTCTCACCTGTTGCTTGAATAATAAAATCATTACCAGCAATTCCATGTATAGCCGGAACGCTACCTGTATAAATAGTACTATGACCAATAGCTGTAAAAGTTGGTACATAATTAATTTGCATATTCTCTCCTGAAAATCCTTCTCTCAATAATCGTTTAAAACCATTATCAGAGTATCTATCCGCATAACGATACAGATAGTCCCATCTCATTTGATCTACTACAACTCCAACAACAAGCTTAGGCTTTTCTGTAGCTAATAACGCTACCGAAAAAAAACAGCTAATACTTGACAGAATAATTGACTTTAATTTCATCTAATTAATTTTATAAATTATAAACTCTAAAAGAATTACACAAAACTAACAAACCTAACTATAAAAGAACAGTACTTTAATTCAATTTTATA
>CANQRD010000024.1 GCA_947626185.1 uncultured Flavobacterium sp. | reverse complement strand
GCTGTTAGTGGTTTAGTTGGATTCCAGATTACAGATAATCTAATGCTTGGTTATAGTTATGACCTGGATACTAGTCAATTAGCTAAGTATAACTCTGGGTCCCATGAATTCTTTTTGAGATTTACATTAACTAAGTACAAAAAGCGTTTAAACGCTCCGCGTTTCTTTTAACTTTCAACATCTTATGATAAAAAAAAATATACATATTAGTATTTTGGGATTGTTGTTATTTAGTACAACAATCAGTCATGCTCAATTAAGGCGGGAAAAAATAGCCAATAAAGATTTTGATAATTATGCTTATATTAATTCCATAGAAATTTATGAGCGAATGGCTGATAAAGGCTATATCAATACCTCAATATTAGAAAACTTAGCAAATGCTTATTATTTCAATGGTAAGTTTGTTGAGGCTAATAAATGGTATTCACAACTTTTCGATGCTAATTATCCAGATAAAAATATAGCTAAAATTCCTTCAGAATACTATTATCGGTATGCACAAACACTAAAAACGATTGGAGACTATAAAAAAGCAGATCTTATAATGAATAAGTTTGTAGAATTAGAGTCAAGAGATTCTCGATCGTTATTGTACGAGAACAATAAAGACTACTTATCTTCGATTGAAGCCCGTTCGGGAAAATATATTGTCAAGGATTTAAGTATTAATAGTCAGTATTCAGATTATGGAGGAACAATTCTTGGTAATGAGTTTATATTTACTTCGGCTCGTGCTGGTGAAAAGGCTAAAAAAAATCAAATTCATTCTTGGACTAACGAAAGTTTTACCTCTTTGTATAGTTCTAAGATTCTTCCTGACGGTTCCTTTGAACAGCCAGTATTGTTTGACTGGAAAATGGAGGCAAATGTAAATGAAGCTAGTGCAGTTTTTACCAAAGATGGCAATACAATGTACTATACTCAAAATAATACTAAGAACAATGGTAAGAGTAAGCAAAATACCCAAGATGTTTCAGTATTAAAAATTTACAAAGCGACTAAAGATGTAAACGGTAATTGGTCAAATTTTATCTCTCTATCAATAAATTCAGATAATTTTAACACTGCACATCCCGCATTAACACCAGACGAGAAGTGGTTGTATTTTGCTTCTGATAGACACGGAACTATTGGTAAAACTGATTTATTTCGTGTAAGCTTATTAGATCAGGGACAATTAGGACCAGTAGAAAATTTAGGATCTGTGATTAATACTTCAGGTAGAGAAACCTTTCCATTTATTTCTTCTGATCACCAATTATATTTTGCCTCTGATGGGCATCCAGGTTTAGGAGGTTTAGATGTATTTGTATCTAAAATCTATCCTAACGGTAGTTTTGGTCCTGTGGTGAATATGGGTAAACCAATTAATAGTGGATTTGATGATTTTGCTTTATATATAGATACAAAGCTAAACAAAGGTTTTGTTAGCTCAAACCGAGAAGGAGGAAAAGGGAGTGATGACATTTATTTTGTTGACGCTAAAAGTTGTCAAGAATCCATTAAAGGAAAAGCATATGATATAGATTCTAAAAAAGTACTAAGTGACGTCATGTTAATCGTGTCAGATGCGATGTACCAAAAAAGAGATACTATCTATTCAGATAAAAGTGGAAACTATCTCTCACCAGCATTAGAATGTAATAGTAAATTTAGAATTATCGCAACAACAGAAGGATATAATACAATAGAGTTATCCGGAATTGTTAGTGGTGATAATGCACAACGTACAATTGATATAGCTATGGAAGTAAGCGAAAAACAAGTTAGTTTAAATGACGATTTGTTTGAAATGATGATACTTCAACCAATCTATTTCGATTTCGATAAATCGAAGATTCGTGAAGATGCAGCTATCGAATTAATGAAAATTGTTGAGGTAATGAAACAATATCCACAAATGAAGATTGATGTGCGATCGCATACTGATAGTCGTGGAAGTGCAGCTTATAATCTAGCCTTATCTGATAGACGAGCAAAGGCTACTCTGAATTGGATGGAAGCACAAGGGATTGAGGCTGATCGTTTAACAGGTAAAGGATATGGAGATACACAATTACTGAATAAATGTAAAAAAGGTATTCCATGTTCAGCTGCCGAACAACAATTAAATAGACGTAGCGAGTTTATTATTACACAAATTAAAAAATAAGTTTTCCATTTTAAATATTAAATTAAAAAAACAGCCTGACGCTGTAATGTTGTTTATGAAAAAAACCTAATTACTAAAATAGTGTAATTAGGTTTTTTATTTATCTTTGAAATGGAAGTCGAACTGACGTTAAAAAAAATATCCAGAGAGAAAATTCCTCTGGATGTATTGTTTGAAAATCTGTTAACTTATTTTAAGACTATTCACTAATTTATTAACATTCAACCTTTACTAAAGGAGTTGTTACTGACTCCGTTTTATCTTTGAATTGTTCAAAAGTAAATTTCTGATAGTTTAAACTGTCATATAAACGAACATATAATTGTCCACGAGTAAGATCTGTTAATACTATCCAAAGAGTAAATTCTGTCATATATTTTGCAGGGGTTCCAGTTTTAGCTTCACTAATCATTTCTCTGGTAATATTTTTAGGGCGGTCAAAATTATTCATAATATGACTTAACTCAGCCAATTGAAGATCAGCATCATTAACACGGTTGGCAAAAGAAGAATAATAAAATGCTTTTACAAAACGACCTACAGAAGTTGCAGATGACGGTAGAACACTTGTCGCAATTCCACTGTCTGGCTGTCTTAGTTTTATATCTCCTATTTGACCTTCTACAGTTTCAATATTTGTAATATGAGCATAATTATTTAAGTTTTCAATATGCCATGGAAACTCAGGTCCGTTTGTCATAACGCCAGTTGGGTTGTCATAAATAACTAGAGATCCGTTTTTAATTTCAACAACTATACTTCCTCCATTCTTGTCATAAATAGCAAAGTGAAAAGGAGATTTTAACCCACCTAGCATTACCAATTCTTCCGACCAAAAATAAGTGCCATTAATTCCAGATTTTAGTTCTTCTACAGTTGCAAAATTAGCTAAAGCCCACTCTCCAAAAGAAGCGTATGGTACTGAATTAGCATATTGAGATGATGCTAAATCTGATAAGGGAGGTGATGGCATCATATTTAAACTAAATGCTAACCCTGCATCATTAAGTCCTTCCATTGCAGCATTAGGATCAAATTCACTTATTGGTGTTGTAATAGCTAAAATAGCATATTTAGCATCATAAGCTAATCCTTTCGATTTGTCTGGTGCCATGTGTTGAAATTTATAACCTTTTGGATAATATGTTAAGCTAGATAAGCCCTCTCCAAAAGTAAGTTCCATTCCTCGCCCATGATAAACATTGTTGTTTAAATCTTTAACAATTAGTGTTGTGCAAGCAAAAGGGGCAATTTTTCTTTCGCCTAAATTTTGTAAAGTTCTAAAATCTTTAAAAATAACGTTATTTGTTTCTGAACAAGAAGTTCCTAATTTATTGTCAAGTTTTTTGTCTGTGCGCATATTATTAAAATTATGGATTGAAATTTCTATAAATTTAATAATAATCATGAATACAAAAAATAAATAAACGATTAAATTATGAGAAACAGTTTCTATATTGATAAAAATAGACTGATAGCTTAAGTCGAACTCACGTTATCTTAATTTATAATCCTTAAATGTCTACTTTTTACTGAAGATTTACATGCTATGAAACATGTGGTTGCTCGGCTGCATACTTACGAAGTGATGAAGTGTGATAACTCTAAATTATGTGTATAAAAAATCCAGAGAGAAAAATCCCTCTGGATATATTGTTTAAAAACTTGTAAAACTAGTTTTAGGATTAGTCAGTATATGTGTGTAAAACTATTTTAATAGTTCAGCTACTTTATTGTGTAATTCTTCACCATACAAGTTTTTTGCAAGAATTGTTCCATCCTCATCAATTAGATAGTTTGCAGGAATAGCTTGTACACCATAAGATTTAGCAATTACGTCGTCCCAATATTGTAAATTAGAAACTTGTTGCCACTTTAAATTATCTTTTTCAATAGCTTGCACCCACTTATCTTTATCTTTATCTAAAGAAACACCAATAATATCTAATCCTTTACCATTAAAGTCATTGTATAATTTTACAACATTTGGATTTTCTATACGGCATGGTCCACACCAAGAAGCCCAAAAATCAATTAATACTAATTTTTTACCTTTAATAAATTGATTTAGAGAAACTTCTTTTCCATCTGGAGTTTTACTCGTAAAGTCTGGAGCTATTTCACCTACAGAAACACCTGAATCATCATCATCACCTTCTGATAGGCTCATCATTTCTAATAATGTATTTACTTTAACACCAACTTTAGATGTTTTTAAGTTTTCTGGAAATTTAGCAAATTCAGCTGAAAAATCTTTTTCTCCTCCTGCAGAGCTCATTAATTGCTGAGAAAGTAATAATAAACCGAAAGCATTATCTGAATTTTCTTTTTGGTATTTTTCATAAATAGCATTGATACTATCAACCATATCAGTGTATTCATTTTTTAAAGCTTCAAACTTTTTTTGATCTTCTTCATTATTAGATTGACTCAATGTCATTAAAGACATTTGATTAGCATCAATGAAATTTCTTAGTTTTTCAACTATTGGTTTAGCTTCGTTTTGTAATGATTGTAATTTTACGTTGTTTTCACTTCCTCCAATTGCAGTTTCTAATGGCTTGTCTTGAGTGTAAGAAATGGTAATATGTCCAGGTTCTCCGATAAAAAAGACATTTGATTGCATATCATCGTTAAATACTAGATAAGCTTCTTCTAGCTCTGTAAAAGGATTGTCTAAACTAAGTTTACCATCTTTGATAACGCCTGAAGCTACAGTTGTTGGTTCTGGATTTCCTACTTCAGAAGTCATGATTTTTACAGTTGTATCAGTAGGTACATCAATTGTGGTAATCTCTATTGTGTTGCTTTCTTTACAAGAAAATAAACTTAAAGCAATTAATAAAGCTGCAAATTTTTTCATATTTATTTTTATATATATTCCTTGTAAAAATATTAATAAAATAGTCTAATACAAAAAAAAAATAGTTAATAAGATAGTTAATTTAATTCGCAAAAATTAATGAAAATTCTATTTAAGTAGAAAAGTCTAAAAAGTTTACACGTTTTAGCTTAACCATTGCTTAAATAAATTTACTTTTTCTCTACTTACAATTAATTCTTCCTCAAGCGGATAAGTCAAATTAATTTTTAGCCTTGAATTACTGTAGTTAATTATTTCCTTTATAGCGCTTATTGAAATAATGTGTTTTCTATTTATTCTAAAAAATTCGGCTTGATCAATTGTTTTTTCTATTTCATCTAACGATTGATCTATAATATAGTCTCTTCCTTCTTTGGTTTTGATATAGCTTATTTTGTTAGAACTAAAAAAACAAATAATTTCGGTTGTTGGAATTATTTTAATTTGTGTGCCAATTTTTATTAAAAAACGTTCTTTTATTTCTTTTTGCTTTGGAGAGATAAAAGATTTGAACAAATTAAATTGTTCTGTAAAGGCAAAGAATGAAGCGCGTTGTTCGTTAAACTTATTGATTGCTACCTCTAGCTCATTATTGTTTATTGGTTTCAGTAAGAAATCAATGCTATTAAGCTTAAAAGCTCTTAACGCATACGAATCGTAAGCAGTGGTAAAAATAATCGAACTTTTGACTTGTACTTGCTCAAAAATTTCAAAAGAAAGTCCGTCAGATAGTTGAATATCTAAAAAAATTAAATCGGGTTCTTCATTATTTAAAAACCACTCTATCGCTTCGTCAACACTAGTTAATTTTATTTGTACTTCGTAGCCTAGCGCATTTATTTTTCTTTCTAATAAACGTGCTGCTGGTCTTTCATCCTCAATGATTACTATTTGCAGGGGGTTCATTTTGTTGTTTTAGTTGAAATTCATAGCTATTTTTTAATCGAGTAAATTCTTTTCGCTCTAAATGATCTTGCCATTTGGCTAGTAATGGGATTTTGTCGGCATAAAAAAAAGTAAATTTAACTATTATAATCAATAACCATAAAACTGGTAATTCATAAAAAATACGTTCACTATAATTATATATATCTGTATATATACCGATTCTCAAATCTTTTATTCCAAAATAAAACTGATAAATTAAAAACAATGTAAATACAAACCACAAGAATAAATTTATGCGAAGTTTGTATAATTGCTTCAGTCTACTTTTTTGATATAAATAGTAATTATGAGCAACTTCTTTATTTGTAAATTTCATATGCTAGTTCCAATTATCTTTTTTTTTGTTTTTTTCCATGTACTCTCTAATTTTTTTATCTTCCCAATCTTTACCTAAGAAAAAATTGTAGTTATATACTTGCATGGCATGAGAAACTAATCCAATTCCCCAAGCAAAAACAACGATTAGACTCCACATAAACTCATCACTTGTTAGTAAATTTAAGAAAATAAGAAAAGTATTAACCATGATATATGAAGTTAAATGAGCATAGAATTTTTTAATATCTTCTACTTTTTTCTTTGCTTTAATCAATAAATCTTGTTCGTTTTCTTGTACATCAATAATTCTCATAGGTGAAATAATTTGGGTTAATAAAGGAATTCTTACGTTAAAATCTGTTTCGGTTTGTTCTATTTTTATAGGTCTACCAGTTAATAAAGCGTATCTACTAGCTATGTTTTCTAAACCAATTCCGTTTCGCTCTTCAGTTATTTTTCTTAGGTTTAAATTGTTTTGCACTAATAAATAATCTATCGATTCTATTTTTATCGTTATGTGTAAAGGCTTTAAAGTACTTGCCTTGTTATGTTTTATAACATTTTCTAAGAGTAGCTGTAATGAAAGCGGAACAATTTTTAAATCAGTAATATCTTTTATAGCACTTGTATCAATTTCATAGGTAAGACTTTCTTCAAATCTAACTTGTAATAGTTCAATGTAAGTTTTGGCAAAATCTAGTTCTTCAGAAAGAGGTACCAGCTCTTTATCTTTTTGATCTAAAATGTATCGATAAGTTTTTGATAAGCCATGTGTAAATTCTTGCGCATTTTCGGGATTTTCTTCTATTAGTGAGTTGAGTACATTTAAACTATTGAATAAAAAATGGGGATCTAACTGATTTTTCAAACTTTCAAACTGAGCTGAAACATTACCAGTTATTATTTTTTGCTCTGTAATACTACTTTTTTTATCTACCGATGTAAAATAGGTATAGTAGTACAAATAAATTAATAAGGAGCAGAAAAATGCTGCTGAAAATGAATCAGTAAGACAGTATTTAATATAAGTAAATGAAATTTCTGAAAAGCCAATCAAAAGAGTATCCGCTACTTTAAAAAGTAGAAAAACACCTGTCAATAAAATAAAATTAACACCAGTTGCTATTGCCGTAACTTTATGTACGCTGTTTTCTTTTCCGTCGAGCGCTAGCGCTAATTTTTTACCATAGCTTTCTTTCCAAAAATTATTAAAAATTAAAATGATGCCCCAAAGCGTTATGAGGTAAAAAATAAAGTTTGGAAATTTTAAATGGTGTAGCTTCAAAACTGTTTTAAAAATTATAAAACAACAAAGCGCCAATAATATTAATCTGCCTATATTACTTTTCATAGTTTTTTATTGATAGTGTTGAAATTTTTTTACTCACTCGTTGATGCATTCAGCTAAAGCTTCGTTTTTAATACAATTTACTTTTTGTAGATTTTGTTCATGAATAGCTTCGATTGAATTATTTGTCAACTGAAAAGTCATTTGCACTATTGTTGTAATGATCAAAAATATACATTTCATCTCTTGTTTATATTATATTTCTACACAAAGATTATCCGATTAGCTTTATTATTAAAATATAAGTTGACGAACTGTTGTATTTGATTGACGAGTTGTTAAATCAGTAAAGTTTTGATTATCAACCTCCATAAAAACCTTCATACTTTAGTTGATAAAAAGAATTGAATTATAAGATAATAGTTAATAATAATTTTAAATTTGCATTATTAATCCAAGTAATAATTATGGTTTATAAATTCAGAGTTATCCTTGATACAGAGGAAGATATTTTTAGAGATATCGCAATCTTAAATGACGATACTTTAGAAGATTTGCACAACGCAATTGTAAATGCTTTTGGTTTTGATGGTATGGAGGCTGCCTCTTTTTACAATTGTAATGATAGTTGGGAACAACAAGAAGATGAAATTTCTTTATTTGATATGAGTGATGACAATAATGGGGCAAAAACCATGTCTACAACTCTAATCAATGCTGTTCTAGATAGTGAGCAAACAAAAATAATTTATGTTTACGATTTTTTAAATATGTGGACATTTTTTGTTGAGTTAGCAGCAATTGAAGATCAAGAACCTGGAGCAGTTTATCCAGAACTTTTATTCTCTCATGGTGAGTTACCAGATAGTATACCAGCTAGAGCTTTCGGTGCAAACCATGTTTCCAATGAAGAGATATTTGGAGAATTTAATGACGATTATGACGACGAAGATTTCGATATGTTTGATGAAGATAGCGAGGACTTCTCTGATTACGGTTACGAAGATTCCTGGAATTAATTGATTTTTATTTAATAATATTCAAAATAGATCTATAATTATATAGGTCTCTATATACTTGTCAAAAAAATTATGATTAATCTTTTTAATACACATATTGAAACTTTATCAATTCACAGAGTTGGTAATAAAAGTAGAAATGAAGCTATCTTTTTATCTCAAGAACCATATAGTTTAAACGATGAAATAGCACCTTTGCTTAAAGAGTATTTCTTCAAACCTTTTAGAGAAAAAGAAGAAATCTTTTACCAATTTGTTCACGATGTAGATTTAGAATTCAATGACATGTTTAATTATGCAACAGAGGTTTTTAATGCTCCATCTGCTGATAATATGCACGAAGTTTCAAAAAAAATAACCAAGCATTTATTTGAACAATCTAACCACCCGCATATTAAAAACGGAGAGGTATACGTTACTTATTTAACAAATGTTGCTATTGACAATAACATTGTAGACGCTATTGGTATTTTTAAAAGTGAAATAAAATCAGATTTTTTACAATTTCAAGAAAATGAAAACAATCTTGAAATGATTTTACAACAAGGAATCAACCTAAATAAGTTAGATAAAGGTTGTATTATCTTCAATTATAAAAAAGAAGAAGGATACAAAATTCTAACAATTGATAGCAACAGATACGATGCACGTTATTGGTTAGAGCACTTTTTAAGTGTAGATATTTTCCAAGATGAAGCATACATGACGAAGAAGTATTTAAAATTCTGTCAAGATTTTGCAAAGGACGTGGTTTTACCTGCAGAAGATAAAAAAGAAGAGGTAATGTTTATGAATCGTTCAGTAAACTACTTTGCTAAAAATGACGAATTTGAAGAAAGTAACTTCTTAAACGAAGTGATTGAAAATCCAGACTTAATCGCAGAATTTAAAAATTACAAAGTTGATAAAGGTGAAAAATACAGTATTGAAGACACAACGTCTTTCCCAATTGCCAATAATGCAGTTTCCGATGCACGTAAAAAGATTAAAAATGTAATTAACTTGGATACTAACATTCAAATTAAATTAGATTTCATTAATCCTGAAAGCGCGGATAAATTTGTAGAAAAAGGTTGGGATGAAGAAAAACAAATGTATTATTACTTAGTTTATTTTAACAAAGAACAAAAAGCATAACAAAAAGCGAAAACTATAATATAGTTTTCGCTTTTTTGTATATAGTAAAAGTAATAAGTATTCCTTATCCATATTTCTAAATAAAAGTAATAAAGATTGATAATTCTAGTTTTAAGTGTTTCAAAGTATAATATTCTAATCAAATTTTTATTAATTAATAATAGGTTTAGGTTTTTGTGTTAAATATTTTTATATTGAAACATATTTTTAAATAATTTTCATGAAAAGCGAGGGTTTAGAACCAACCAGACCGTTGAACGAAAAAGAACAAATACAAGAGAAAGCTAATAATTTTACAACTAATGAAACTGCAGCAGAACCTATAAGTAAAGAAAAATCTCTTATTGTTAGCATGCCTTTGATTGAATTGCCAATTGTTGCCTTTTTTTTAGCCATAGCTGCTGGTGCAATGGATGGTTATGCTTACTTTACTACAAAAACATTTGCTACATTCCAGTCCGGAAACATTATTTTGTCAGGTTATTCTATTGCAGCAGATGAGATGTATAAATTGTTACCTGCTATTATAAGCATTGCTTCTTTTGCTTTAGGATCGATGGTTTTAGCATTTATGCGCGACACAATTAAAAGCAAAAATAAATTATGGACATTTACTGCATTGTCTTTTGAAATAATTGTTCTTTTGGTGCTTGTTGCTAACTCATTTCATCAACTCATATCTGATTATCACTTGGCTTATATCTTGGCTTTTGTTGCTGGTTTTCAAGGTAATGCCTTCCATTATATCAATAAGATGTTGTACGGAAACATTGCAGTTACATTAAATGTACAATTAGCTGCTAGTTATTTTGCGGAATCTATAATGAAAATTAATTCAGATAAGAAAAAGCAACTACTTAAAAACTGTTTTGATTATTTTTTTATTCTTATCGGTTTTGCTTTTGGTGCATTTATGGCAGCAATTGCTGCTAAACACATTGGTACTTATGCTTTAATTATTCCGATTTTTTGTTTAATAGGAATTTTTATTACTGGACGTGTTTTTTTAAAAAAGAACCCAACTGCAAATATTGATGCCAATTAAAAATGAGTAATAAAATAAATAATATTTAAAAAATTAGTTAGAAGAAATAGCTAACTGATCTTTTTGATTTAGGAGGTTAAAAATAATTTTAAAGTAAATTTCGACGAATTAAAAGAAGATATTGAAATTGCTGGCTTTTTAGCATATACAATTGCGTGGGGGAATAAAAAGATGGATTTATTAGGTAATAGCAAGGTTCGTTTATACCTAACTCATTGCCTGTAACTTGCCGAATTATCTCGTATTTTCACTAGCAGTTAATTTCATATAGCGTTTGAGTAGACCTTTTAATCTAACTGTAAATCAAATACTATTTTATTTACTACTAAGAAAGCACCCAATATTTTCAAGAAACCTACAATTTTATTTTATCAATTTCGTGTAATTATTTTCATAAAATAAAACCGTATTTTAGCCAATCTTAAATAATAATAATTTTATGAAAGCTCTTATTTTTAATGGTTCTTTAGATGTGGAAGACTTTAGGACATCGAGACGTATCAGTCAGTTTTATGCTGATCAATTTACTGAAGCTGGTATAGAAGTAGAACAAGTTCACCTATCTGATTATCAAATACCTTTTTTTAATGTAAAAGAAATGGAAAATCCTTCAGAAGATGTTCTTCGTTTTGTAAATGCTTTTCGCTCGGCAGATGTTTATATTTGGCTTTCTCCTTTGTACCACGGTGGAATAACAGGGAGTATGAAAAATGCTATTGATTGGTTAGAGCTTACTGCAAAAGATACACCTCTTTATTTAACTAACAAAGTAGTTGGCTTTACTTGTTGGGCTGGTGGAAATCAGGCTATGTACGGAATTCAATCTTTAGATCATATTGCAAAGGCACTAAGAGCTTGGTCTTTACCTTACTCACTTCCCATTAGTTCTTTAGATTTATATGTAGATAATGATATTAGTAAAGCATACAAAAGTAAAATGACTCTACTTACTCAATTGTTAATTGAAAGTAAAAAGTAAATTTTAAAAAAAGGAGTAACTGAAAAATAGTTACTCCTTTTTTTAAAATTTCAGATAATTAAATACTAGTTAGTAAATAATAATTCTCTATATTTTGTTAAAGTCCAAATTTCATTATCTACAATAAGTTCTAATTTATCACTGTGATAACGGATAATATCAAAATATGGTTTTACAATATGACAATACATTCTTGCTTGTTCTTCTACATTTTCTATTGCATTTGCTTCTTTTCTTTTGTTGACCATTTCGGTAACATTTGAATTTATTTCTGCAATGTGATATGATATTTTTTTAATGATTTGCATTTGTTCTGCAGCCAATTCTTTAAAATCATCGTTGCCATAAATTTCTTTCAAACCTTTTACGTTGTCAATAACAATATTTTGGTATTTAATAGCAGTAGGAATAACGTGGTTTTTAGCAATATCGCCCAATACACGTCCTTCTATCTGAATACGTTTTACATATTCTTCTAATTCAATTTCATAACGCGCTTCAACTTCAACCTTTGTCATCACTTTCATTTCTTCAAATAATCCAATTGACGAAGGATATACTTTTGCTTTTAAAGCCTCTGGTGTTGTTTTGTGGTTACTAAGTCCTCTTTTACCAGCTTCTTCTTCCCACTCTTTGCTATAGCCATCACCTTCAAAACAAATTCTTTCACTGTCTTTTATGTATTCTCTCAATATATTAAAAATAGCTTCATCTTTTTTCAAGCCATCAACCTCAATTAATCGATCAACTTCAATTTTAAATTCTTTTAATTGTTTTGCCACAATTGTATTTAAAACAGTCATCGGACCTGCGCAGTTTGCCGTAGAACCAACTGCTCTAAATTCCCATTTATTTCCTGTAAAAGCAAACGGAGAAGTCCTATTTCTATCTGTATTGTCTAATAAAACATCTGGAATTTTACCTACCACATTTAATTTAAGGTCTGTTTTTTCTTCTGGCGATAATTTGCCATCTGTAACTTCTTTTAGCTCGTTTAAAACCTTTGTTAAATGATGACCAATAAATACCGACATAATTGCTGGTGGTGCTTCATTTACTCCTAAACGGTGATCATTACTTGCTGATGCAATTGACGAACGCAATAATTCTTCGTTGTCATTTACTGCTTTAATAGTATTGATAAAAAACGTTAAAAACTGTAAATTGCTTTTTGGTGTTTTACTTGGGCTTAAAAGGTTTATTCCAGTATCTGTTGCTAATGACCAGTTGTTGTGTTTTCCTGAACCGTTTACACCTTTAAATGGTTTTTCATGAAAAAGAACTTTGAAATGATGTCTTTCTGCTACTTTTTTCATCACATCCATTAATAGTGAATTGTGATCAACCGCTAAGTTTATTTCTTCAAAAATTGGCGCTAATTCAAATTGATTTGGCGCAACTTCATTATGTCTTGTTTTTACAGGAATACCCAATAAAATACAATGATTTTCTAAATCGTGCATATAATTTAATACACGAGTAGGAATTGAACCAAAATAATGGTCATCCAATTGTTGACCTTTTGCAGCTGTGTGTCCTAATAATGTTCTTCCTGTAGTTAATAAATCAGGTCTAGAAGCGGCTAGGGCAGAGTCTACCAAAAAGTATTCTTGTTCCCAACCCAATGTTGGTGTAACTTTTTTTACATTTTTGTCAAAATAACGAGCTACTTCTGTTGCAGCATCGTCAATTGCATTGATTGATTTTAATAAAGGTGTTTTGTTGTCTAGCGCTTCCCCTGTATAAGAGATGAAAACTGTAGGTATGCATAAAGTTGAACCGAAGATAAATGCTGGGGAAGTAGGATCCCAAGCAGTATAACCTCTTGCTTCAAATGTATTTCTAATCCCTCCATTTGGAAAACTAGATGCATCAGGTTCTTGTTGTACTAATTGCCCACCGTTGAATTTTTCTACTGGATCTCCATCAAATTGTGTTTCAAAAAATGCATCGTGCTTTTCTGCAGTTGTACCTGTTAATGGCTGAAACCAGTGTGTGTAATGTGTAACTCCTTTAGAAAGCGCCCATTCCTTCATTCCTAGTGCGATATAATCTGCCAAACGACGATCTATCTTTATTCCTAATTGTGCATTTTTTACTGCCTGATAAGCTTCGGGGGTTAAAAACTGTTGCATCGATTTGTCATTAAAGACATGATCGCCAAAAATTAATGATTTTCTACCCAGCTCTTCTACTACCACAGCTTCTCTTGAGGCTGCTTTTTCAATTGCTCGAAAACGAAATGTTGACATAATTATCCTTTTTACCAGAGAACCCCCTGTATTTTGAACTACAAAAGTACTAAAAGTTATAAAAAACAACTACATCCCCCCTAAAAAAACAACAAATAAAATTTGTTATACGCATTACAAGTTCGTAATGAAAATATTGTGCAATACTTATAATAAACAGTAATTTTAAGATCTGACAAAAATTTACTATAAATAATCTGCTCGTAATCATAAAAAATTACAGTTAATTCGTGATAAAAGAACTTGTAGCTTAAAGTCTAAAGTACAATTGATTTTATCACGTTTTTTCTAAGTATTTTCTGTTTGTTTCATAAATAAACTTACTAAAAGACGGAGTAAAATAAACAAAAAAGGCATCTACAACTGTAAATGCCTTTTTTATTAATAATATCTTTTTTATTATCTGTATTCCTTAACTACTTGATTGATACGACCGAAAATAGATTTTCCTTCATTATCTTTCATTTCAATCTCAATTCTGTCACCAAATTTCATAAATGGCGTAGATGGCTTGCCTTCTTTTATTGTTTCTAAACAACGAACCTCTGCTAAACAGCTAGATCCTGTAGGGCTACCTTGATTTGCAACAGTTCCTGATCCAATTACAGTTCCAGTCATTAAAGAACGTGTTTTAGCAGCATGAGCAATCAATTCGCCAAAATTAAACGTCATATCTATTCCTGCGTTTGGTGATCCTATCAAGTTTCCGTTTAAAGTTGAATAAAGTGGTAAGTGTAATTTACCATCTTTCCAACTATCTCCTAATTCATCAGGTGTAACAACTACTGGTGCAAAAGCTGTCCAGGGTTTAGATTGGTAAAAACCAAACTGCTTTCCTAACTCTGCGGGAATTAAGTTTCTTAATGACACATCATTAAGTATGGTAATTAATTTAATATGTTCTAATGCTTTTTCTGCACTTACTCCTGGAGGTACATCATCCGTAATTACTGCTACTTCCGACTCAAAATCAATACCCCAATCTTCGTTAGCTATTTCAATATCGTCATTCGCACCTATAAAAGCATCAGATGCTCCCATATACATTAAAGGATCTGTCCAAAAGCTTTCTGGTAATTCCGCATTCCTAGCTTTTCTTACCAATTCTACGTGGGTTACATAAGCGCTTCCATCTGCCCAGTGATAAGCTCTTGGAATTGGCGCTAGTACTCTTACAGAATTAAAATCAAAAGACTGTTCATTACCTGCATTTAAGCTTTCGTAAACTGCTTTTAATTTAGGCTCAGCTTCTTTCCAGTTGTCTAATGCAGCTTGCATAGTAGTAGCAATACTTGGAACGGCAATAGCTTTTGTTAAATCTTTACTTACAACCACTAATTGTCCATCTCTTGTTTTATTGTCAATACTTGCTAATTTCATTTTTATTAGTTTTTATTGTTTAGGTTCAAAATATTTTACTTAAAAACCACTTTTTATATTTTTTAAGTAAAAGCCGAAGATATAAAAAAAAACTTATAAAATGGGAATAAGATTTTGAGTAGAAAGCCTTCAGAATTTACTCATAATAAGCCAGCATTTTTTTTATTTCATGCACCACTTCGTCCCTTAACCACTTAGGCTCAATTACCTGTACATTTGATCCGAAATTAAGCAATTGTTCTTTGAAATCAATATTGGGCTTTATTTTAAAAGTAGCTATTATTTTGCCGTTAGGTGTTTGTTCTAGTTTTTGGCTATTGTGAATTGGGAAACGCTTTAAATAATGCCATTGACTTCTATTAAAAGATAATTTTACTTTCTGACATTCATTGCGTGTATAATTCAATCCAACAATGTCTTTAAAGATTTTTCGGGCATGATCGTACACTTCTGAATAGGCAATATATTCAGTTAGTTTTAGATTTGAAATAAAATCAACTTCAATGCTCATTAATTTACTGTCATTATAGCCTATAACACACCATCTGTTTTTATAATATCTAAAAAACATTGGTGAAAAATATAAACTTTTTTGTTTTAGTCCATTAACTGGTTGCCAGTCAAATTGTACTTGTCTTTTAGTATTAATTGCTTTAGTTAAAACTCGTAAAGCATCAATAGGTACGGCTAATTTATCAGAGTCATCTATTTCTATAATATTATCAAAAAAGCTTTTATGTCGAAGGTCATTCATCATAGAATCTAGGGGGACAAGATTTTTTAAAACATTGATAATAATTTCGGCTTTTGACAAACTCTCTTCTGCTATGTAATAAGTTTTAGATGAATAATCCAATAAAATCTCAATACCATAATCAAATAATAAATCATTTAAAGCACGATAAAGAGTTCGTTCACTAATATCTAGATTGTGATTTTTTAGATAATTAATCAGCTCATCTCGTGTTGGCCTTACACCTTGTTTAAAATAATTAATTATTAAAAAATAATAATGAAGCTTTTTCATAGTGTAAATAAGGTTATTTTAGTTTTGAACGAAAAAAATTTCTTCAATACTACTATATAATAATAATTAAGTGAATATTTAATTAGTGAAAACTACTCTATTTTTAGTGAACATTTAGAATAAAAGAAAAAGACTAAATGTTATTTGTTAGGTGAAAGGCACAAAAAGCACATTTTATTGTGTAAATTAAGTAAAAATATACAAATTTATCTACAAGTGTACTTTAAAAGAAGCAAACAAATATAGTTGTTAAAACTTAAATTCAAAACATGGGGTAATTTTTAAACTTCACTAGTTTTAATTAAATAATCATTTACTTTTATTACCTATTATTTGTTATGAAGTCGTCTTGACTTTTGTAAAATAGAGAAGGGTTATAGAACTTTGTGTCGCTCAACCAACAAAACCTACAACCCCCTGTACCAAGTACTCCACAAAGATAGTATAGAATTAGATATAGTAGCTCATTTACCACTTCCAAAAAGAGGGTTTAAATCAAAAGCTCCACTTTATGAGATAGTTAATACAGCTTTAAGAGGTGGAGAACAAGTTGTTTATCAAGGTAGAAAAAAACGAAAAACAACAAATTCTTTATACTTTACAGATCGTCAAGGTTTGCCATTAGTGATGTCAAAACCCATAGCAGGAAATCACAATGATGTATTTAATATAGCAATCTATTTTGAAGATATAACGTATCAATTAACTAATACTGAAATACCTCTACCAGGATTGTTTATTAATACTGATGCAGGTTTTGATTATCAGAAACTTAGAGGGATATTGAATGATAAAGAAATAATAGCCAACATTTGTCCTAATAAACGAAATGGACAAGATAATGAAGACAATTATACAAACAAAGATATGCTATTGAAAGAACCAATGCTTGGTTATATAGCTTTCGTTCTTTACTCAATAGATTTGATACCTCAATTTCTAGATGGATGGCATGGGAGTTCTTAGAATAAAATAGTTAAATTTTACTTGTAATTAATATATTGTTATTTAGAATAGTATATTTTTTAAAAATAATTATAAATGATGTTTTTGTACAAAAAAAATAATACTTTTTACTATATTATGTAAAACCACTTTTAATATGTTCATTTAATTACATGTATCATTGATAATTATTCAATATAAATTTCAATAATACTATTGTTATTTTAATAAAATTAAAAAATATAACAATAATTAATTCAAAATGTGCGTTATCTTTATAGAATTCAAAATTGATTGATTATGAAAACGTATTCATTAGAAGATATTAATAATGTACTTCAAGGAGTTATTATAGGTAATACTTCAAATCTTATAAACTCTGCAGAGCAATTAGAACGTGCTGTAGACAAACAAATATCTTTTATCGGTAACAAAAAGTATGAAAATCTTTGGGCAAAATCAAAAGCAAGTATTGCAATTGTAAAAAAAGATATAAAAATAGTTCCTGGTGAAAATCGTGCGTTTATCATGGTTGACAATGTTGATTTAGCAATGTCACAACTATTGACAATGTTTGCTCCAAGTTTACCTGTTATGGAATTTTGTATTCACCCAACAGCAGTAGTAGATGAAACAGCCAAAATAGGTGAAGGATCAAAAATTGGTGCAGGTTGTTATGTGGGAAAAAATGTAGTAATTGGAAAAAACGTAATACTGTATCCTAACGTTACTGTAATGGATGAGGTAAATATAGATGATAACTCAGTATTGTGGTCAGGTGCAATTATTAGAGAGCGTTGTATTATTGGTAAAGAAACAATTTTACATTCTAATGTAGTTATTGGAGCAGATGGATTTGGTTATTTTCCTTTAGCAGGAAAAGGTTTGGTGAAAATGCCTCAAATAGGAAATGTAATTATTGGAAATAATGTTGAAATTGGTGCCAATTCTTGTGTAGATCGAGGAAAATTTAGCGCAACCGTTATTGGCGATGGTTGCAAAATTGACAATTTAGTACAAATAGGACATAATTGTATTTTAGGAAACTATTGCATTATGGCTGGAAATAGTGGCTTAGCAGGTTCAGTTACACTGGGTAATTTTGTTGTGATTGGAGGAAGTGCTTCTATTAAAGATCACGTAACTATTGGTGATGCTGCTGTAGTTGGTGCGGGATCTGGTGTTACAGCTGATGTGGAAGCAGGAAAAACAGTTTTAGGATATCCAGCAGTAGAAGCTAAAAGTGCTTTAAAACAATGGGCCTTATTAAAACAAATGGCTAAAGAGTATAACTCAAAAGTTTCATAGTACTTATTTTTTATTATTTATATATTTTAAGCTCCTTTATAAAAAATTATAAAGGAGCTTTTTTGTATTTCTTAATATAGGTTAACTTATAAATTTAAAATAAGAAGTAATTTTATATATAAATAAAAGAAATAATTATGGAAATAGGAATTAGCATGTTTGGAGATTTAAAATTTGACAAACAAACTCAACAATATCAGTCGCCAAAACAAAAATTGAATGAAATTATGGAAGAGGTAAAACTGATGGATGAAGTTGGGCTAGATGTATTTGGAATAGGAGAGCATCACAGAGAAGATTATGCTGTTTCTGCTCCCGAAACTATTTTAGCGGCAGCTGCAACAATTACTAAAAATATTAAATTAACAAGTTCTGTGAGCGTTTTAAGTTCAGAAGATCCGGTTAGATTATATCAAGCATTTTCAACTATTAATTTAATTACAGATGGTAGAGCCGAAATTACAGTAGGTAGAGGTAGTTTTATTGAGTCATTTCCTTTGTTTGGCTATAATTTAGGAGATTACAACGAACTGTTTACTGAAAAACTAGATTTACTAATTAAAATAAATAATTCTGGAGATCCTTTAACTTGGACAGGGAAACACAGATCTCCTTTAAATCAACAACAAGTTTTTCCAAGAAGCGAACAATCTATACCTATTTGGATAGCTGCCGGGGGAACACCTGAATCTGTACTTAGAGCCGCGAAACTTGGATTACCTTTAGTTTTTGCTATAATTGGTGGAATGCCAGAACAATATAAACCTTTTTTTGATTATTATAAAGCTGAATATATAAACGCTGGCCATGATATAAATAAAATGCAAATTGCTACTCATTCACATGGTCTAATTGGTGAAAATGGTGCTGCACTATCAAAAGAATATTTTAGTTCTTATAAAGAACAAATGGATAGAATAGGTTCATCAAGAGGATGGCAACCTTATACATACGAACAATATGAAGGCGGAAGAACAAAAGATGGCGCATTGTTTATTGGAGATACCAATCAAATAATAGACAAAATTTTATATCATCAAGAAATGTTTGGACTAACCCGTTGGTTAATGCATTTAGATGTAGGTGCTCCAGGACATAAAGAAGTAATGAAATCAATTGAACTTTTAGGAACTAAAGTTGCTCCAGCAGTAAAAAAAGCACTAAGTAAATAATTTTTCTATGACATTCTAATTGATTTATTATTCTTAAATTTGATGGTAGTGATTAAAAATATAGAGTATGACGCATTTAAATAGAGGAGATAAAGCACCTAACTTTTCAGGGGTAGATCAAACTGGGAAAACTCATCAATTGAGTGATTATAAAGACCAAAAATTAATTATTTTCTTTTACCCAAAAGCAAGCACACCAGGTTGTACAGCAGAAGTTTGTAACTTAAGAGATAATTATCAAGTTTTAAAAGATAAAGGATATGCTTTATTGGGTGTAAGTGCCGATTCGGCAGATAGGCAACAAAAATTCATTGATAAAAATAATTTGCCTTTTCCGTTGTTAGCAGATGAAAACAAAGAGGTTTTGAATGCTTTTGGTGTTTGGGGACCGAAGAAATTTATGGGTAAAACATATGACGGTATACATCGTACAACATTTATAATTGATAAAAATGGAGTAATTAGTAATATTATTAGTAAGGTGAAAACAAAAGATCACGCTGCTCAAATTTTAGAATTATAAATAATAAAAAAGGCTTGAGAATTACACTCAAGCCTTTTCTTTATTTTAACTAACTTAGAATTGATATCCTACAGAAAGTTGGAAAACACCATTTTTAGAAGATGTATCAAATTTAACATCAACACCATTCAACCTACCGTTTTTATTAACCGATGTTAAACCGAAATTATATCTAGCATCAAAAAATAATCCTGAAGTTAATTTATATCCAGCTCCCAAATTAAGACCAAAATCAACAGAATTGATTACTTGACTAACATCACTTGTTATAGTTTGATTTAAACTATTAACTTCTTGCTCTGCTTTTACTAAAAAACCAACTTGTGGACCAGCTTGAATAGAAAAACCTTCAGTAATATAATATTTAGCCATAATTGGCACATTAATATAATTTAGTCTTATGGTTCCTCCAGTATTAACATATCCCCAACCTACAGGATAATCAAAATCAAATCTAGCTCCTTGTGCAGAATAAAGTAATTCTGGCTGAATAGAAAACTTATCATTTATAAATACTTCTGTTCCAACCCCAAGATTAATACCAGGACGAGGTGATGCAGTTGGATCATTTGTTAATGAAGCGATATTAAGACCAGCTTTTATTAAAAACTTTGGGCTTTGTGCATAAGTTGATCCAGCAAATGCCAGAATACACAATAAGCTTAAAGTGAATTTTCTCATAAATTTATTAAAAATATTTAATTGACAAATTTAGAATTTCAATATAATTTACTAAATAGTATGTATTACTAATATTTTGTATAAAATAAAAATCGACTTGAGATTCCTCAAGCCGATTTTATAATCAAAATCTTGTAAACAAACTAAAATTTGTATCCTACAGAAACCTGTAATACGTTGTTCTTTGCCGATCCATCACTATCTTTTGCTATATTACTCATACCTACATTATAACGTAAGTCAAAAAACACTCCCATTGGTAATTGGTATCCTGCTCCAAAACCTAAAGCAAAATCAACAGAAGTGGTAGAATCTTTATAATCAAAAGTTTCACTATTTCCATTTACAGTTAATTTTTCTTCAGATTTAACATTAAATCCAATTTGAGGGCCTGCATGTACAGTTATAGCATCTGTAACATAATATTTAGCTATAACAGGTACATTAATATAATCTAGCTTCATCGTAGATTTAACTTTAAAATTAATCCCCATATCACTATCTGTATAAGAGGTTTTTGCACCTTGAGCAGAATACAAAACTTCTGGTTGTATTGAGAATTTTTCATTAATAAAAATTTCAGCTAAAGCTCCAATATGGAAACTTGCTCTACTTTTTGCATCATCAACGCTTGTTAAGTTAGCAACGTTTAAACCTCCTTTTGCTCCAAATTTAACATCTGGTGTTTGCGCGAATGCAGATCCTGCAAAAGCAAATACAGCTAACAAGCTTAAAGTAATTTTTTTCATATACACTGTTTTTATTATGATTAAAGAAGCAATAATACGTTAATTAGGTTAATAATTGAAATTAAATTAAACAATTTTATGGCATAATAGTTAGCATAGGTTTTTTATGTGTTATTTTTTTATGTTTAAGAATATAAATAGTCTCTAATTTTTATAGTAAGCTTTTATATTATTTATATATTAGATGGTATACAGTTTAACGAAAAATGAGAGTTAGTAAACTATTTAATCAAATCTAATGGTTTAATTTATACAATTTTAGGATAGTGTCATAAAAAAAGGTAGATAATTCAATCTACCTTTTTAATATATAGTAAGTTGTAATTTTCTATTTATACAGAATTAAGAATACATTTTCTCTCTTAATTCTTTTACTTTCGGATCGTCTAAGTAATCTTCAAATGTCATATAACGATCGATAACTCCTTTTGGTGTTAATTCTAAAATTCTTGTTCCAACTGTTTGAGCAAACTCTTTATCATGTGTAGTTAATAAAACAGTTCCTTTGAAGGATTTTAATGAATTATTAAATGCTGTAATAGATTCTAAGTCTAAGTGATTAGTTGGTTCATCAAGCATTAAAACGTTTGCTCTCATCATCATCATTCTAGATAGCATACAACGCACCTTTTCTCCACCTGATAAAACTCTACCAATTTTTAATGCTTCTTCTCCAGAGAATAACATTTTTCCTAAAAATCCACGTACATAAACTTCATCTCGTTCTTCTTCTGTTTTTACCCATTGGCGTAACCAATCCACTAAATTTAGATCGTTTTCAAAGAACTCATGATTTTCTACTGGTAAATAGGCTTGAGAAGTAGTAATTCCCCATTCTACTTTACCTGCATCAGCTGTTTTATTATTATTTAGAATTTCATAAAAAGCTGTTGTTGCACGAGAATCTCTTGAAATTACGACAATTTTATCTCCTTTAGCAACGTTTAAATCAACATCTTTAAACAATACTTCACCATCAATTGAAGCTTCTAGTCCTGTAATATTCAATATTTGATCTCCTGCTTCTCTGTCTTGATCAAAAATAATTGCTGGATAACGACGAGAAGAAGGTTTAATATCATCCAATTTTAATTTTTCAATCATCTTTTTACGAGAAGTTGCTTGCTTTGATTTGGCAACGTTCGCACTAAAACGACGAATAAACTCTTCTAATTCTGCTTTTTTCTCTTCAGCTTTCTTATTTTGTTGTGCTCGTTGTCTTGCTGCTAATTGACTTGATTCATACCAAAACGTATAATTACCAGAATAATGTGTAATTTTTCCAAAATCGATATCAGATACGTGTGTACAAACAGCATCAAGGAAGTGACGGTCGTGTGATACAACCAGAACTGTATTTTCATAATGCGCTAAAAAGTTTTCTAACCAAGCGATTGTTTCAAAATCCAAATCGTTGGTAGGCTCATCCATGATTAATACGTCAGGATTTCCGAATAATGCTTGAGCTAATAATACACGTACTTTTAACTTCGCATCCATTTCGCCCATTAATGTGTAATGGAATTCTTCTGCTATACCTAAGTTTGACAGCATTGTTGCAGCATCTGAATCTGCATTCCAGCCGTTCATTTCATCAAATTTAATTTGAAGCTCTCCAATACGGTCTGCATTCTCATCTGTATAATTCAAATAAAGTTCATCCATTTCTCTCTTTACATCATAAAGAACTTTATTTCCCATCATCACAGTTTCTAATACTGTATATTCGTCAAACATATTGTGATTCTGATTCAATACAGACATACGTTTTCCAGGCTCTAAAATAACATGCCCAGAAGTTGGATCAAAGTCACCTGATAATATTTTCAAAAACGTTGACTTACCAGCACCATTTGCACCGATAATCCCATAGCAATTACCTTGTGTAAAGGTTACATTTACTTCATCAAACAAAATTCGCTTACCGAACTGTACTGACAGATTTGAAACTGTTAACATTATATTTTCGTTTTTATTTCTTTTTTACGTTTGCAAAATTAGTAAATATATTATGATATCCTCTTAAACTAAAACGATTTTATAATTAACCTAGAATGAATCATAAATTAAAACATACCTGTTGTGCATTTTAAACAATCGGTTTTTTTAAAAATATTTATGATTCTCTTGTTCTGGAGCAAGCTTTTGTTTGCCATTTATACAATAAGGGGGGCTCTTATTCCGAGTTCATGAGCTAATTCCTATTGGTTTTGTTCTTTTCTTAATAAGTTCAAAGTCTACTACTTCTAAGCAGCATCGTAAGGCTTTCTAAGTTTTTTTCAAAAGTTAAAGAAAAGTTTTTATGCTTAATACAAGCAGGCTAAGTTAGCAAATTCAAAATGTGGTATAATAAAAAACGTAGACATTTTTACTTAAACTAATAGAGAATAAAC
>CANQRD010000023.1 GCA_947626185.1 uncultured Flavobacterium sp. | reverse complement strand
AGTACTTTTGTGGCAAAATCTATTGTACCAAGATTTAAAGAATCGCCAGAATATGGTTATGGTTGGTGGCTAAAAAATTATAATGGCAAAGATTTCTTTTACATGAGGGGGCATTTGGGGCAATTTACTATTGTATGTCCTGAAGATGATTTAATTATTGTGCGCTTAGGGCATATTAAAGGATTGCAAACAGAAACAGATCCGCATAGCAATGATTTGTATGTTTATATTGATGAAGCTTACGAAATGCTAAAACAAAGAAAGTAACATGTTAGAAAAAATAAACATTTCAAACGTATTGTTTTTAGATATTGAAACAGTACCTCAGGCACAAGAATTTACTTTACTTGATAGCGAGATGCAAGTTTTGTATGAAGAAAAAACAAAGTATCAGCGTCAGGATGTTTCAGCAGCAGATTTTTATGAGCGTGCTGGTATTTGGGCAGAGTTTGGTAAAATAGTTTGTATTTCTGTGGGTTATTTTACGTTTAAAAGAGGAGACAGGCAGTTTAGAATTACATCGTTTGTTGGTGAAGAACAACAGATTTTAAAAGACTTTTCTAATTTATTGGAAAATTATTTTAGCGGACAGCAATATATTTTGTGTGGCCATAATGCTAAGGAATTTGATTTTCCTTACATAGCCAGACGAATGATAATTCACGGGCAAAAATTGCCAAACAAACTAAATCTTTTTGGTAAAAAACCATGGGAAGTGCCACATCTTGATACAATGGAAATGTGGAAGTTTGGTGATTATAAACATTTTACATCGTTAAAACTTTTAGCTAACATTCTTCGAATTCCTTCGCCAAAAGACGATATAAACGGAGCCGATGTTGCCAAAGTTTATTATCAAGAAAAAAATATCGATCGCATTGCAAAATATTGCGAAAAAGATGTACTTACTGTTGCACAAATTGTATTGCGCTTCAAGGGAGAAAATTTATTGGAAGAGGATGAAATTTTTTTAGTGTAAACAAAAGTGTTAAAAAAGAAGAAAAGTTTGCTTTTACTAAAAAAATAATTTTTACATTTGTGTAACATAGAAAGAAGAAGAAAAATATTCTATTATATGTTGTTTTTGATTAAAATATCAAAGCAATTCAAAAAATAACCAAAATGAATACACAGTTTCAGAATTTATCGTTTACGTCATATTGTAAATGGATGTCTATTAAACATCCGTTCCGTGTTGCGTTGCCAAAACTGAAAACTACATTCTTCACTTCTTGATAGATAAAGAAAATGAATATTTGTAATATATAAAGTCCTTTTGGTAACGTACGAACCAAAAGGGCTTTTTTTTTGAGGTAAATTTTCGTACATAAACACAAATTGAAATGGGTAAAAAAGTAGTAAAAGTTTTGGGCTTTTCGGTCAGAGAAAAACAATTGGCAATTAAAACAGCAAATTTGTCTTTCACAGTAAAAGATGGAAAAGAATTAGTAAGAAATGCTAATGTTGATTCGGAAGAATTATTGTTGGCAAGATTGGCAGGAAGTATTCACGCAACAGGAAATTTAATTGGTACAACATTAAATGTTGATCTAAAATCAATTCAAATTGAAGTAAGTGGAATTTTAGATGATAAAATAAATGTAGAAGTTGCGCAAGCCGGAATGTTTAAACAAATTGACATTATTGTAAAACCAACTTCAAATGCATCTATCATAGAGTTGAAAGAATGGATTGATGCTGTAAAAGTAGCATGTCCGGTATTTACAAATTATAAAAATCAAACATCAACAATTGTTACTCTTATCAAAGAGTATGATCATGTAAATGTAGCTTAATATGCATAGAAGATTTCAGTTAATTGTGATTCGTTGAGTTGTTTCTTTTTAAACAAACTTAAAACGAATCACAATTATTATTATACTTTTGTTTTGATGTTTAATCTTCATTTTCATGTCAGAACAAAATATTTTATTAGATGTTAAATCTTTGTGCGTTAGTTTTCGTGCTAATAACGATTGGAAAACAATTGTAAAAAATATTTCATTCGCCGTTCATTTCAATGAAATTGTTGGAGTGGTGGGAGAATCTGGTTCAGGAAAATCAGTAAGTTCATTGGCGGTTATGGGACTTTTGCCAATGGATAAAACGAAGATTGATGGTCAAATTCTGTTTGAAGGAGAAGATTTGTTACATCTTTCTGAAAGTGATTATCAAAAAATAAGAGGGAAAAAAATCGCAATGATTTTTCAAGAGCCCATGAGCGCGCTCAATCCTTCACTGCGTTGCGGATTTCAAATAGAAGAAATATTGAAGCAACATACATCGGTTCGCGGGGCTAAATTAAAAGCAGAAGTAATTAGTTTACTAGAAAAAGTAAAACTTCCATTGCCTAACGAAACTTATTTTAAATACCCACATCAATTATCGGGCGGACAAAAACAGCGTATTGTTATTGCTATGGCAATTGCGTGTAAACCTGATTTGCTTATTGCCGACGAACCTACAACGGCACTTGATGTAACGGTGCAAAAAGACATTATTTTATTGCTAAAAGAATTGCAAGCCGAAACAAAAATGGGAATGATTTTTATTTCTCATGATTTGGGTTTGGTAAATAGCATTGCCAATAAAGTTTTGGTTATGTATAAAGGAGAAATAGTTGAACAAGGTAAAACATCAACCGTATTTCATTATCCAAAAGCAATTTATACACAGGCATTAATTGCTACTCGTCCAAATAATTCCTATCGTTTGGAACGCTTGCCAACTATTCAAGATTTTTTGGAAGGAAACTTGCCAACGACAAAAATTTCTACCGAAGAACGTGCTCTATTTCATCAAAAAATTTATGCAAATCAGCCATTACTAACAGTAAAATCTATAGGTAAAGATTATGCTACTAATAGTGGTGGATTTTGGAAAAAAACTTTTTTTAGAGCATTAGACGATATTAGTTTTTCGGTTTATGAAGGAGAAACTTTGGGATTGGTAGGCGAAAGTGGTTGTGGAAAATCAACTTTAGGAAACGCTATTTTGCAGTTAGATAAAGTATCAAAAGGGACCATTTTTTTTCAGGGAATAGATATTACAAAGCTAAAAGGAGAAAAATTGCGTGCTTTGCGAAAAGAAATTCAAATTATATTTCAAGATCCTTTTTCGTCATTAAATCCAAAATTAACAGTTGGCGAAGCTATTATGGAACCTATGATTGTGCATAACCTTTACTCGTCTAAGCAAGAACGCATAGGCAAGGTGATGGAATTGTTGCAAAAAGTAGGGTTAAATGAAGAAGCTTTTCATCGTTATCCGCACGAATTTTCTGGTGGTCAACGCCAGCGAATAGGAATTGCTCGCACTATTGCGGTTCATCCAAAGTTAATTATTTGCGACGAATCGGTTTCTGCCTTAGATGTTTCTGTTCAGGCACAAGTATTGAATTTGTTGAATGAATTAAAAGAAGAATTTCAGTTCACTTATATTTTTATTTCTCACGATTTATCGGTTGTAAAATATATGTCAGATCGATTAATTGTAATGAATAAAGGAAAAATTGAAGAAATTGGTGAAGCAGATGAAGTTTATGCTCATCCGCAAAGCGATTATACTAAAAAATTGATTGCTTCTATTTTGGAGTAAGTATTAAAAAGCGTAAAGGTCAGAAACAATGTTTCTGACCTTTACGCTTTTTAATATCCTTGATATTCTACTTCATATTCGTTGAACACGATTCCGTTTTCTTCTAATTCTTTTAAAATTGGAGCGTAAACTTCTTCTTCAATTGGTAATTGCACACCTGGTGTTGTAATAATTCCTTTTGCTATTTTTAACGCTGCAATTGCCAACGGTAAACCAACTGTTTTTGCCATGGCTGTATAAACTTGATCATCACCAATACAAATCATAGTAGAGTCAATTTGTTTTTTCTCTCCATCTAATTCGTAGCCAATTTTATGATACATCACAATCATGTCTTTATCATCTTTTTGTAATGTCCAGCTGTCAGATAATATTTTTTCTAATATTTGAGCAGGTGTAGCATTTTTAAGTCCAATAATTTTATCTGCATTGAAAAGATCTAGCTCTAATAATTTTTCCCAAACAATATCATCTTGATCAATGTTTAATGCCAATCTCAATTTTGTTTCTACCGAATCTGTTGGATGATAAGGTAAATACAAATTGATAAATTCGCGGTACGACATTGTTTCTGAGTTGTCAATAATATAAGTATCATCAGTTACACCTAATTCAACAAATAAATTCCAAGCTCTAGAATAGCCAACTCTTCTTATTGTTCCTCTAAAAATTGTTTTAGCATCATCCAATCCATATATACTTTGGTATTTCAAAGAATCTCGGTTGGCATAAGCTTCAAATTTACCGTAGCCATCAACATTTAAAAACTCTGTACGTCTAAAAACTTTGTTGTAAGGAATATATTTATATTGTCCTTCTTGTATAAATTTTGCTGCGCCACCTTGTCCTGCTAAAACAACATTTCTCGGGTTCCAAGTAAATTTATAATTCCATAAATTGTTATCAGATTCGGGAGCGATTAAACCACCACAAAACGATTCAAATGAAAGAATTTTACCACCTTTGTTTTTAATATCATGAATAATTTTCATGGCACTCATGTGGTCAATTCCTGGGTCCAATCCAATTTCGTTCATAAAAACAAGATTGTTCTTCTTTACCTCTTCGTCCAATTCTGCCATAGCTGAACTAATGTAAGAAGCAGTTGCTAAATGCTTTTTGAAAGCAATACAATCTTTTGCTAATTCAATGTGTAAAGCAGCCGGAAGCATTGATATAACGATATCTGCATTTTTTACCAATTCTTGTCTTTGCTCTTTGTCAAATAAGTCAAATTTTTTAGCCGTCGCATTAGGGTGTCCCATTGCTTTTTTTTCTGCTAATTCTAAAGACAAATCACAAATGGTAAGATGCAGATTTTCTTCTGTTGATTTTTCAAGCAAATACTTAATTAAAGAAGAAGCAGATCTCCCTGCTCCAACTACTAAGATTTCTTTCGTCATTATTATATTGTTTTGGTTGTTTAATGAAGTACGAAAATAAACAAATATAGTTCTGCATAAAAGAATTTTATCAAAAACGATCACAGAGGATTAATTGATAATCGGTATATTTGAAAGAAAAACAAATGGGACGAAAAATAGTAATTATTGCAACGCTTTTAGGAGCATTGGGGATTGTATTTGGTGCTTTTGGTGCACATGGATTAAAGAAAATTGTGAGCGAGAATTCTGTAGCTACTTTTGAGGTTGGGGTTCGTTATCAAATGTATCACGTGTTTTTTTTACTGTTTATAGGTGTTACTAACTTATTTTCAAATAAAGTAAAAAAGCATTTATTGATTTTAGTTTTAATTGGGCTAACTTTTTTTTCTGGGTCTATCTATTTATTAACGTTTAATGAACTGCCTAATTTTAATGTAAGTTTTTTAGGACCAGTTACGCCAATAGGTGGCATTGTATTAATTTCTGCATGGATTTATGGCGCTATTTCAATAATTAGAAGTGGAAAAACTGCTAATTTGTAGTTTTCTGTATCGTTATATTAAATTTATTTCTAAGTTTGCATATTAATTAAAAGACAACATAACTTAACGAAAATGGCTAATACGCAATTAATTTCTCTTGAAAAATACGGTATTAAAGATGTTGTAGAGATTGTATATAATCCTTCCTACGATCTTTTATATAATGAAGAAACTAAACCTTCGTTAGAAGGATTTGAAAAAGGACAAGTAACAGAACTAGGTGCTGTGAACGTTATGACAGGTGAATATACAGGACGTTCTCCTAAAGATAAATATATTGTAAAAGATGCTGTTACAGAAAATACAATATGGTGGAATTCAGCAGAATCTCCGAACGACAATAAGCCAATTGATCAAAAAACTTGGGAAGCTTTAAAAGCAACTACAGTAAATCAATTATCAGGAAAAAAACTTTATGTTGTTGATGCGTTTTGTGGAGCAAACGAAAACTCTCGTTTAAAAGTAAGATTTATTATGGAAGTGGCTTGGCAAGCTCACTTTGTAAAAAATATGTTTATCCGCCCAACGGAAGAAGAATTGGCAAACTTTGGTGAGCCAGATTTTGTTGTAATGAACGGATCAAAAACTTCATTTAAAGATTACAAAGAGTATGGTTTAAACTCTGAAGTTTATGTAGCATTTAACCTTACAGAAAAAGTACAAATTATTGGAGGTACTTGGTATGGAGGTGAGATGAAAAAAGGGTTGTTCTCAATGATGAACTACTACTTGCCACTACAAGGAATGGCTTCTATGCACTGTTCTGCAAATAAAGGAAAAGATGGTGATGTGGCTGTTTTCTTTGGATTGTCTGGAACAGGAAAAACGACGTTATCTACAGATCCAAAACGCGAGTTAATTGGAGATGATGAACACGGTTGGGATAACGAAGGTGTATTTAACTTTGAAGGAGGTTGTTATGCAAAAACAATTAACTTAAGCAAAGAAAATGAACCAGATATTTACAACGCAATTCGCAGAGACGCATTGTTGGAAAATGTAACTGTAGATGCAAACGGAATTATCGATTTTAATGATGGTTCGGTTACTCAAAATACACGTGTTTCTTATCCAATTGATCATATCGAAAATATTGTTAAGCCAGTTTCTAAAGCAGGTCATGCAACAAAAGTGATTTTTCTTACTGCTGATGCATTTGGTGTGATGCCTCCTGTTTCTAAATTAACTCCTGAGCAAACAAAATATTACTTTCTATCTGGATTTACCGCTAAATTAGCAGGTACAGAGAGAGGAGTAACTCAACCAGAACCTACATTCTCGGCTTGTTTTGGTAAAGCATTCTTGTCTTTACATCCAACAAAATATGGTGAAGAATTAGTGAAAAAGATGGAAGAGCACAATGCAACTGCTTACATGGTAAATACAGGATGGAATGGTACAGGAAAACGTATTTCTATTAAAGATACACGTGCTATCATCGACCGTATTTTAGATGGTTCTATTGAAAAGGCAGAAACTACAATTGTACCTATTTATAACTTTGCTGTACCAACAGCTTTAGAAGGAGTAGATACCAATATTTTAGATCCTAGAAATACTTATGCAGATGCAGCAGAATGGGAAGTAAAAGCAAAAGATTTAGCGGGATTGTTTATCAAAAATTTTGAACTATATACAAATAATGATGCTGGTAAAGCTTTAGTAAAAGCTGGTCCTCAATTATAAAAGTATAAAAATATATAATAAAAAAAAGTCTTCCATTTGGAAGACTTTTTTTTATTATATATTTTATTTGTTCACTTTCTGAATATATTTTTCTAGAGCCATTGTCATAGAAGGAGCCTCAGGTGATGGGGCCATAATATCTATTCTAAGTCCGTGATCTAAAGCTTCTTTTTGAGTGGTAGTTCCAAAAACAGCAATTCTTGTATTATCTTGAGAAAAGTCTGGGAAATTTTTGAACAATGATTTAATTCCTGTTGGACTAAAAAATGCCAATACGTCGTATTTTACATCTGCCAAATCAGATAAATCACTCATTACAGTTTTGTAAAAAGTTCCAGCTACCCAGCTTACTTTTAATTCATTTAAAATTGTAGGTACTTCTATATTTAACTGATCTGTTGCCGATAATAAGAATTTTTCATCTTTGTATTTCTTAATTAAAGGAGCTAAATCAGCAAAGTCTTTTTGGCCTACATAAATTTTTCTCTTTCTGTAAACTACATATTTCTGTAAATAGAAAGCAATAGCTTCTGATTGACAAAAATATTTTAGTGTTTCAGGTACTTTAAAACGCATTTCTTCTGCTACGCGAAAAAAGTGGTCTACAGAGTTTTTACTCGTTAAAATTACAGCGGTAAAATTGTTTAAATCTATTTTTTGCTGTCTTACTTCTTTAGCCTCTACACCTTCAACGTGTATAAAAGGCCTAAAGTCGATTTTTACCTTGTATTTTTGTTCGATTTCAAAGTAAGGGGAGTTTTCTACTTTAGGTTCTGGTTGCGAAACCAAAATTGTTTTAACTTTCATAGTATTTTCTTATTTAGGCTCTAAAGTTTTTATAAGCAAAGTATATTATTAAATAAGGAGCTATTTCAAGGGTGCAAAGATACAAAATAAAATAGAATAACTTATTTAATATCGTTTTCTGATTGTTTTTTATAAAAATAACGTATAATCCAATATTTATTAAGATTAGTGTAAAAGCAATAAGTGAAATAACAGTTGTATTGGTTACATCATTATAAAACAATAAGAGATCTATAACCAATAGGTACAATCCGATATAATTTCGATATGTAGCTTTTTGTAAATTAAAATTATCAGCAAATTCTTCTATGGAGAATGTAATAGCAATAATTTTATCGATTAAATATTTACTTAGAATAAAAAATGCAGTAAAATTTAGTATCTGAATAAATGATACAAAGCTATAATGATCAATTAGATGAAACGATTTTGCTAGAATCTGAATAAAAAATGTAATAGAAAGTAATTGTATACCTAAAAAAGAAAGTGTAAAACTGTTTTTTAAATTGGTGTTTTCTTTGTAAATTTTCAAATATTTACTAGAAAATGCCAATCGTGTAAATTCGGTAAAACGGACATTAAATATCGTTCTATTAATAGCAATAGTTGTAAATCCTACAAAAAAAAGTAGGGTAGCCCAATCTTTGCTAATTATAATACGTTCGGTTAAAAATAAATTGTCCATATCGAGAGCAAAATTACTAAAAAATTAGGTTAGATGTTATTTTGCTTCTACTGTTTTAATTATTTTATAGGTATT
Organism: uncultured Flavobacterium sp.; assembly: GCA_947626185.1. Classification (GTDB taxonomy): domain Bacteria; phylum Bacteroidota; class Bacteroidia; order Flavobacteriales; family Flavobacteriaceae; genus Flavobacterium. Next base: position 16,814 of record CANQRD010000023.1, on the reverse strand, counting down.
GGTTCATTTTTAGTCAATAAAATCCTTCGTAAGGTGATTTAGCACCTATTTTGGTCAAAAATGTCAATTTTATTTTTCTTTCAAGGTGTTCATATGATAGTTTGCAATAAAACGGAATTGTTTTTTATTTAAGAGCTATCTTTCTATAAAAAGGCTATTTTTGTAATCAAAGTAAACCGAATGAATCTAGGCTTAGTTATTATTCCTACATATAACGAAATAGAAAACATTAATCAGATTGTTGAAGCTGTTTTGGCACAAAATAAGCAGTTTCATGTATTGATTGTTGATGATAATTCTCCTGACGGAACAGCAGATGCAGTTGAAAATATGCAGCTCGATTTTGCTGATAGGCTATTTCTTTTAAAACGAGAGGGGAAAAACGGTTTAGGCACTGCCTATGTTGCTGGCTTTAAATGGGCATTAAAACAACAATATGAATATGTTTTTGAGATGGACGCCGATTTTTCGCATAATCCAAGTGATTTATCGAGATTGCTAGAAGCTTGTAGCGTTAATGGTGGTGTAGTAATCGGATCACGTTATGTTACCGGTGTAAATGTGGTAAATTGGCCATTAAATCGTGTATTACTTTCTTACGGCGCATCAATGTATGTTCGATTTATTACTGGAATGACTGTAAAAGATGCTACTGCGGGCTTTATTTGTTATAAAAGAGAGGTATTGGAAACAATTGATTTGAATCGTATTCAATTTATTGGATATGCTTTTCAGATTGAAATGAAATACAGAGCTTATGTGTTAAAATTTCCAATAACTGAGGTTCCAATTATTTTTACTGATAGAACAAAAGGAACTTCAAAAATGTCGGGCGGAATTATAAAAGAAGCTATTTTTGGAGTAATCAATTTAAAAATTAAACAACTACTAAACAAACTATAATGAGTAATTATTTAATCAAAAATGGAAGCCTTGTAAATGAAGGTAAAGTTTTTAAGAGCGATATTTTAATTGAAAATGGAATTATTTCGCAAATTTCTCCTAGTATCGAAGCAACAGATAATGTAACTGTAATTGATGCACAAGGAAACTACGTTATTCCTGGAATGATCGATGATCAAGTACATTTTAGAGAACCAGGATTAACACATAAAGGAGATATTGCATCCGAATCTAAAGCTGCAGTTGCTGGTGGAATTACCTCGTTTATAGAGCAGCCAAATACAGTGCCAAATGCGGTAACACAAGAATTGTTAGAGCAAAAATATCAGATAGCTGCACAATCATCTTATGCAAATTATTCGTTTATGATGGGTGGAACGAATGATAATTTAGAAGAAGTACTAAAAACAAATCCACGCAATGTAGCAGGAATAAAATTGTTTTTAGGTTCTTCAACAGGAAATATGTTGGTAGATAAACAAGAAGTTTTAGAAAAAATATTTTCGAGTACTTCAATGTTAATAGCTGTACACGCAGAAGATGAAGCAACAATACAAGCAAATCTTAAAAAGCATATTGAAGAATATGGGGAAGATATTCCTGTGCGTTGTCATCCAATTATCCGAAGTGAAGAAGCTTGTTATATTTCATCGTCAAAGGCAATTGAATTAGCAAAAAAAACAGGTGCTAGATTACATGTCTTTCACGTATCAACAGGAAAAGAAACCGAGTTGTTTACAAACGATATTCCATTAAAAGACAAGAAAATTACTGCCGAAGTTTGTGTACATCATTTATGGTTTACAGATAAAGATTACGATAAAAAAGGTAATTTTATAAAATGGAATCCGGCTGTAAAAACAGAAGCAGATAAAGAACAATTATGGAAAGCATTGATTGATGGTAGAATAGATGTAATTGCAACCGATCATGCGCCTCATACAAAAGAAGAAAAAACAAAATTATATACGCAAGCACCTTCTGGCGGACCGCTTGTACAACATGCTTTAGTTTCTTTATTTGAAGCTAAAAAGCAAGGGAAAATTACAGTGGAGCAAATTGTTGAAAAAACATCACACAACCCTGCAATTGTTTTTCAGGTAGAAAAAAGAGGATTTTTAAAAGAAGGTTATCACGCAGATATCGTTTTAGTTGATCCATCAACTGCTTGGGAAGTAAAAAAAGAAAATATTTTATATAAATGTGGATGGTCTCCTTTTGAAGGTCAAACTTTTTCTTCAAAAATTACGCATACATTTGTTAATGGACAATTGGTGTATGAAAATGATATTGTAAAAGATATTCGTTGTGGTCAGAGATTACTTTTTGAAAGATAGTAGATATAATATATAATGAAAAAATACTTGTTTATAACATTGGCTTGCTTTTCTTTAATAGCATGTCAGAACGAAATTCAAAAGCCAAATCCGTTTATCGAGGAAAATAAAATGGAAGATATCTTGTATGATATTGCTTTGTTGTACGGAATTCAAACCACAAGTGCTTTTTCAAATGATAGTTTGCCAGCTTTTAATATGACTGATATTTTTCAAAAGTACAATATTGATAGTCTTTCTTTTGCAGATAACAATACATATTATATGCAGTTAAAAAAGAATGTATATTACACAATGCAAAATAGAGTACTAGATCGATTGATGGCTGCGCAAAAAATAGCCGATTCTCTTGCTGAAGGTAATGCGCCAAATTTTATTAAAAAAACGGATATGCCTACAGAAGAAGTGATTGTAGAAGAAATTCATGTTTCTACTACAGATGTTGGAAAAACGGCAAAAGACAATTTAAGCACTCAAAAGCAAAAGACGGATAATTCTCCAGTACAACAAAAAAAAATGTCACCAGAAAATCGCCAGCGATTTCAACAAATGATAAAGGCAAACATTAATAGCGAGGAGTTACAGAAAGACGAATAATTTAATTGTTTACTTTCTTTTAAAGCTTTCGGCTATTTTTGGTAAATATTCTGTATAAGTAGAAAAAGTAAAAGATAAATCTTTTATAATTTTATTATTGTTGTAAATAAACGTATTTAAGGAAGCTTTCGCAATTGCTTGTGTAAAGCTTCTTTTTTTTCTAGTGATAATAGATACTAGCCAATCTAAAGCTATACCAATATTTGCAGAGGTTGATGTAATACAAAAAATTGGTTTATTCTTGTCAAGTAATTGAGCAATATAAGAGAGTAAATGTAAATTAGGCAAATTATCGGATACTAATATATAACGTTCACCTTTAAAATTACTCATCATTAACTTATACATGACTTTAACAACATCTTCTACGGAAACAATTGCTGTTGCGCCATTAGTATAAAAAGGAAAACCTTTAGCTGTTTTTTGAAATAATTGAGCACTTCCTTCTTCTTCAAAATATTTACCAAAGATAACACCTGGATTTACAATTACTACAGAAAGACCTTCTTGCATACCACGCCAAACTTCCATTTCAGCACCGTGCTTACTCAATGCATAATCACTGTGATATACTTCTGGATTCCAATTTGTGTTTTCTGTTATTGGAATAGAGCTGTTTAAAGGCTCGCCTAAAGCAGCAATAGAGCTTACATGACAAAGCTTTTTTATAGAAAAATCAATACATAGATTAACAATATTGGCAGTGCCTTCAATATTAGTTTTTCGCATTATTTTTTCATCTTTAGGATCAAAAGAAATAAATGCAGCACAATGGTATACTCTATCAATACCAATAAAGGCATCTTCTAAAGAAGGTATATCTAAAATGTCAGTTTCAAACCATTGAATATTTTCAAATAAATCTGAAGAGTTGTTTTCTTCAAAAACGCGTTTTGTTTTTTCAATGCTTTGTTTTTTTCTATAAAGTGCTCGAATATTTTGCTTTTCCTGTTGAAGCAAATGTAAAAGAAGATGACTTCCCACCAAGCCTGTTGCGCCTGTAACTAATATCATAGTAACAAAAATAAAACATAACTTTTATAAAGTGAAATAAAAATAATTAAAGATTATTAATGTTAGAAGTAAAATATGCAGTATTATAAGTAATTACAGCTTTATTACTGGTGAATGTTATGATTAACTATAAAAGTAAAAAAAGTTCGTTTACCTAAGGTTTTGATTTATCTTTGCAGAAAATATAATTAAATGAAAAATTTTATTGAAGAAGTGACTTGGAGAGGAATGCTCCACGACGTAATGCCAGGCACTGAAGAACATTTGTTGGAGCAGATGCGTGCAGCGTATGTGGGAATTGACCCAACAGCGGATTCATTGCATATTGGACATTTAGTAAGTGTAATGTTACTAAAGCACTTTCAGCTAGCAGGACATAAGCCTTACGCATTAGTAGGGGGCGCAACGGGTATGGTTGGTGATCCATCAGGTAAGTCAAACGAAAGAAACTTGTTAGACGAAGAAGCTTTACGTCATAATCAAAATGCTATTAAAGAACAATTGAGTCGATTTTTAGATTTCAATTCTGGAGCAGATAATGCAGCTGTACTGGTAAATAACTACGATTGGATGAAAGATTTCTCTTTTTTAGAGTTTATCCGTTCTGTAGGAAAGCACATTACAGTAAACTATATGATGTCAAAAGATTCTGTGAAAAAACGTTTAAATGGAGAATTCCAAGAAGGAATGTCATTTACAGAGTTTTGTTATCAATTAATGCAAGGGTATGACTTTTTGCATTTATTTCGCTCAAATCAAATTACTCTTCAAATGGGTGGTTCTGATCAATGGGGAAATATTACAACAGGAACGGAGTTAATTCGTCGTATGGCTGGAGACAAAGCTTATGCATTAACTTGCCCATTGATTACAAAAGCTGATGGAACAAAATTTGGAAAATCAGAAGGAGGAAATATTTGGTTGTCTGCAGAATATACATCTCCATACAAATTCTACCAATATTGGGTAAACGTAACTGATGTTGATGCTGAAAGATACATCAAAATATTTACATTTATTTCTCGAGAAGAAATTGAAGCATTGATTAAAGAGCATAATGAAGCTCCACATTTACGCGTTTTACAAAAACGTTTGGCAAATGAGGTAACAATTATGGTTCACGGTGAAGAAAACCTTGAAAACGCAATCAAAGCATCTAATATTTTGTTTGGAAACTCAACAGCTAATGATTTAAAAACGTTAGACGAAAAAACATTTTTAGAAGTATTTGATGGTGTGCCACAAGCAGAAGTATCTAGAGAAGATATTGAAGCAGGTATTTCTATTGTAGAGATATTGGCAGGTAAAACAGGATTTGTTCCTTCAAATGGAGAAGCACGTCGTTCGTTACAAGCAAATTCAATTTCGGTAAATAGAGAAAAAGTTACTGAAGAATACACGGTAACATCAACAGATTTAATTAATAATCAATTTGTCTTACTTCAAAAAGGAAAGAAAAATTACTTCGTAGTTCGCATAAAGTAATTGAAATATAAAGTTTTATAAAAAGCCAGAGAAATAATTCTCTGGCTTTTTTGTTTTTAACATCTACCATAAACGTGGTATTTTATGAAAGTATTAGTTAGTTTAAATTTGTCACAACAAAATATAAGACGAAGTGTATGGGCCTTATTGTTGTAAAAAAGAATGTTAATGTCAGCATTGTTTAATTCATAACGTACACTTCTCTTTTGTTTTTTTAATAACTAAAAAATAGAACCATGTCATTCATTCAAAAAACAAACTTATCAGAAGTTTTTTTGAGTAAAAGTATTGTACAAACTTTGCCTAAGAAGTTTGTGTACATGTGTTGCTGTATCTAGTATTTCCTTTGTTTTAGAGTATGTTGCTTTAAATTCATTGTTGTCAAATTTTTTATATAGAAAGAATTGTTTAGTTCAATTCATATCATTCAATAATTCATATTTATGCTTAGATTTTTTACTTTTTTTATATTGCTCTTTTTTTATGTAGGGCATGCACAGGAACTGTTATTAAAAGGAACAGTTTCAGATAAACATGGCGCTTTACCTGGTGTAACAATTGTTGTAAAAAATACTGATAGAGCAACATCGACAGATTTGGATGGAGAATATAGTATTTATTTAAATAAAGGAGAGGTTGTTGAATATTCTTTTTTGGGATATAAATCATATTCTTTTGTATTTGAAGGACAAAGTGTTAAAAATGTTCAATTAACTGAAGATTCTAAGGAGTTAGATGAAGTGGTTATACAAGTACCCTATGGTACGGCCAACAAGAAAACATATACTGGATCTGTTGGTGTTATTCAGGCAAAAAATATTGAGAAAAATCAAGTAAGCAATGTTTCTCGAGTATTGGAAGGTTCTGTAGCTGGAGTACAATCATTTGCTGCGAGTGGTCAGCCAGGATCTGAGGCAACTATTCGTATTCGTGGAATTGGTTCAATCAACGCAAGTAGTAATCCGCTATATGTGGTAGATGGTGTTCCTTATGAAGGAGGATTATCTTCAATTTCTCCTTCAGACATTGAATCAATCTCAGTTTTAAAAGATGCTACTGCTGCAACCCTTTACGGTTCAAGAGCTGCAAATGGAGTAATTATGATTACGACTAAGCAAGGTAGCAAGGAAATGGAACCTCAGATTGATTTTTCAGCTCGCTTCGGAATGTCAAGTAGAGCGCGTAATGACTATAAAACAGTCGGTACGAATGATTATATGGAAATGTATTGGGAGGCTTTAAGAAATGGTAGATTAGATACTACAGCAGATACGCCTGATCAAGCGGCAGCTTTTGCTACACAAAACTTAATTAGTAGAATAGGAATTAATCCTTATGGATTAGATAACCCTCAGCCAATAGGCTTAGATGGTAAATTAAAATCAGGATTACAACCACTTTGGAATGCAGATTGGGAAGATGCGCTTTCGCAAAGAGCGTCTTATTCAGATATTAATCTGAGAGTTTCTGGAGGTGGAGTAAAATCTAAATATTATGTGTCAGGAGGATTGTTGAATGATAAAGGTTATGTTTTAGCGTCTGATTTTAGTCGTGTGAATTTTCGATCAAATATTGTAATTGATGCAAAAGATTGGTTGGAATTAGGGTTAAATGTATCTGGATCTCATTCAGTTCAAAATTACCCTAAGCAAGATGATAGCGCAATTGAAAATGTTATTCTTTTCGGACGTGCTATGCCTAATTTTTATCCAATCTATCAAAGAGATTTAACCACAGGAGATTATTTATTAGATCCAAAAACTGGTGAGCGTTTGTATGATTTTGGAAATTATAGAGCAAGTTCATACTCAAGATATAATTTAGTAGCTACTTTACCATTAGATAAAAATGAAATTAAAAATGATGTGGCAACTGTTCGTACACATGCACAAATTAAGTTTTTGGATAATTTAAAGTATAAAACAACATTAAACGTAGATTACAAAAATGAGAACAGACATTTTGTAACAAACCCAGATGTTGGTCCATCAAGTGCTACTGGAGGAAGTGTTTCGAGAAGAAATACCAGGACTGTAAGTATGACTTATAATAATGTATTGTCTTATAATCTTGACTTATCTGATCGTTCAGAACTAAGTCTTATGGGCGGACAAGAATATTACCAATATAAATCGAATTTTTTCGAAGGGCAACGTCAAGAGTTAATCATGTTGGGGTACGAAGAGCCAGATGCAGCATCTCGTTTAATTAACTTCTTTGGAAAGGCAGACGAATATAAAATGTTGAGTTTCTTCGGTAATGCTTCTTATGCATTAGATAAAAAATATTATTTATCAGCTTCGTTTCGTAGAGACGGTTCTTCTCGATTTGACTCTTCTCATAGATGGGGTAACTTTTGGTCGGTTGGGGCATCTTGGAGAATTATTGATGAAGATTTCATGCAAAAATATAGAGACACTTGGCTGTCAAATTTAATGATACGTACAAGTTATGGTGCACAAGGTAATGACAATATCGGTTATTACGCTTATCAAGCATTATACGCTATTTATAATAATTTGGGTGATCCTGGATTGGTAACATCTAAATTAGGAACACCAGCATTAACTTGGGAAACCAACATGAACTTTAATGCAGGATTCGATTTTGGTTTATTTGATAATAGATTAAATGGAACGGTAGAATATTTTGAAAGAGCATCTAAAGACTTGCTGTTTGATAAAACTTTAGCGCCGTCATTAGGGTTTACTGGAATTCAAGAAAATATAGGGAAATTAAAAAACTATGGTTTAGAGTTTAGCTTAGATGGCTATCCAATTATGACAGATGATTGGAAATGGAGATTGGGGATAAACATGACAACTTATAGAAATAAAATAACTTCATTGCCTTCTTCAGAAATTTGGAGTGGAAATAAAAAATGGGTAGAAGGTGGTTCTGTATATGATTTTTATTTAATAGAATGGGCAGGAGTAAATCCAGAAAACGGAAGACCACAATGGTATGGTTATGATACTAATGGAGAACAATATATAACTGAAGATTATACAAAATTAAAAGATAGCGATAAAGTAAAAAGTGGTTCTTCATTACCTAAATTCAGTGGCGGTTTTTCAAGTGAGTTAACGTATAAAAATTGGTCATTATCTACCAACTTTGTTTATAATATAGGAGGTAAGATATACAACAGAGATAAAATTTCATTAATGGGTCAGGCTGGAAATGGTACAGCATGGAGTACAGATATGTTGGATCGTTGGACGATTGATAATAAAGATACAGATGTAGCTAGATTAACAACTTCTACTGCAAATGTATGGACAAATGCTTCAACTCGTTTCTTAGTAGATCGTTCATTCCTTAAATTAAAAACATTAGCATTAACATACAATGTTCCAAAGGCATGGTTAGGTAAAATGAATATTCAAAACTTATCATTATATGTTCAAGCAGAAAATTTATTCACTTGGACAAAAGAACAAGGTTTAGATCCTGAACAGACTTTTGATGGAACAACCTATTATCGTTATCCAGCAATGAAAACCATTTCATTCGGATTAAATATTAAATTGTAAGAAAATGAAAAAAATAAGTCAACTTAAATATATCTTTTTGTCAATGTTAGCTATTTCAGTATTGACATCTTGTGAGTTAGAAACCAGTCCGACTGATGCTGTAGAAGAAAGTAGAGTGTTTGAAACAGTTGCTGGTAACGAAAAGGTAATAAACGGTACTTGGGGAAGTTTAATGGAAACGTTTAATACTTACGCCAATCCAGGGTTCGGTTCTGTATTAAGAGCAAGTGATGCAATGGGATCTGATGTGGTGCTAAATGCGAAGTATGGTTTTAGAGACCACTATGCATTTAACGCATTGTATGGAAGAGGCGGAACAAATACTTTAAGCTGGAATTACTCTTACAAAACCATCAATAACATGAATAATGTTTTAGCTTATATTGATGAAGCACAAGGTTCTGATGTTGAAAAAGCTAGAGTAAAAGGACAAGCATTTGCATTAAGAGGATATATGTATTTACATTTGGCATCAACGTATGCATTTGCAATTGATAAAGATCCTAATGCATTAGTAGCTCCAATTTATACAAAACCAGCTACATCGAGTTCTACACCAAACTCTTTATCTACAGTTACTCAAGTTTATGCACAAGCTATTGGAGATTTTAAAGCAGCATTAGCGCTTATTCCTGCAGATTATAGTAGAGCGCAAAAATTTCAAATAGATAGAAGTGTGGTATTAGGGCTTTTATCAAGAGCTAGTTTGTATAGCAGAAATTGGGAAGATGCTAAAAAATATTCTGACGATTTGTTAGCCATTAAAAATTACTTAATGAATGAGGTAGAATATAAATCTGGATTTAATGATGTAGCAAATAGAGAATGGATTTGGGGACATGCCCAAACTGGAGAGCAACAAAATGCTTCTTATCAGTTTCATTATTTAGACGTAACTACTCCAGGAACGTATTATTTTAGTTTTAATGTAGATCCTTATTTTAAAGACTTATTTGATGATGAAGATTATAGAAAATCGATGATTTATTGGGCACAAGATCCTGGATTAGATCCCGCAAAAGCCGATGCAGTTTGGATGAGGTATGCAAAGTTTAAATTCAAAGCTGATTTCACAGGAGATATTGTTTTAATGAGAACCTCTGAAATCTATTTAATTAACGCGGAGGCAAAAGCACATTTAGGCGATGTTGGTGGAGCTTTATTGTCATTAAATGCGGTGAAAGAAGCTAGAAGAGCAGAAACAGCTCAAGGTTTAAACGCATCAGAATTATTAGACGAAATAGCTATTGAACGAAGAAAAGAATTATTTGGCGAAGGTTTTTCACTAGTAGATATTATTCGTACACAAAAATCAGTAGTTAGAAATCAATATCATTTAAATAAAGTACCTTTTACTTATACAAATGCTAGTGGAGAAACAGAAACAAGAGAAGTTTTAGCAAACGGACATCATGTGCTTGTTTTTCCTGATAAAACGCCATTTGTTCCAAACAGCAAATATTATTTATTTAGAATACCAACTGTAGAAGAAAGAGAAAATCCTAATTTATAATTATACATAAATTTATCCCGCTTTATTTATGTTGTTTCTCCCAAAAGGGCTGTCTATCATGAACAGCCCTTTTATTGTAGAAAAAAAGTAATTGTTGTTGAATTAATCTTATATTTATTTTTAATAATTAGTTGAAGTTTATGTTGAATATTGCACTTGTAGAAGATCAAGTCTTATCGAAAATTGGTATCCAGGTATTGACTAATCAAGTCGCTCAACAAGAAGTAAATTGGATTTGTATCGATAGTATTCAAGAGTTAAAGTATTTCTTTAAAAAATATAAAAATGGAATTGTTTTCCTAAACCCATTTTTCTTTAAAAATAACGATAATAGTATTGATTTACTTTCAGATTTGCAGAGAGATTTCTCAAAATCTAAATGGGCATTATGGACAGATGTGATTCATGAAGGTTGGTTGAAAAAAATTATGTATGAAGATCAGAATAGAATAAGTATTTTTCTTAAAAGTGACCCTCAATTAACATTAGTAAACGGAATAAAAAAAGTGATTAATGGCGAAATATTTATAGCTGATGGAATCAATGAGATGTTGAAGAATTATAGCCAAAATGTCAACGAAATAATTCGGGTATTAACCAATGCTGAAAGAGAAATTCTAAGAGAAATAGCTATTGGAAAAATGACGAAGGAAATAGCAGTAGATAGAAATGTGAGTATACATACTATTATTACCCACAGGAAAAATATTTTCAAGAAGTTAAAAGTAAATAATGCTCACGATGCAAGTAGATACGCTATTAGTGCCGGCTTAATAGATGTAAATGATTATTTTATATAAGCTCTAAAAAAAAGACCAACTTGTAAGCTGGTCTTTTAAATTGGACTCTGATTTTTAAAAATATCTTGATTAATTGTATCAATGTAATTTAATACTTCATCTCTACCTGTTTTGTTTTCAGAGGAAGTAATGAAATATGGAGGCATTTCTTCCCAAATGCCATTTAACAATGCTTTTTTGTAAGAGGAAACTAAACCAGGTATTTTAGTCTTTCCTACTTTGTCAGCTTTAGTGAAGATAATCGAAAAAGGAATACCAGTTACTCCTAAATACTCCATAAATTCTAAATCAATTTTTTGTGCTTCATGTCTAATATCAACCAGCACAAAAGCAGAAACTAATTGTTCTCGTTTTTCAAAATATTCTGTAATAAATTTTTGAAAAACACTTTTGGTCTTTTTTGATACTTTTGCATAACCATAACCTGGTAAATCAACTAAAAACCAATTTGAGTTAATTTTAAAGTGATTGATTAATTGCGTTTTTCCTGGTCTTGAGGAAGTTTTAGCTAAGTATTTTGAATTCGTCAACATATTGATTAACGAAGATTTTCCTACGTTTGATCTGCCAATAAAAGCATATTCTGGCAAAGGCTCGTTAGGGCATTTACTTGCTTCAGAATTACTAATTACAAATTCCGCTGTATTTATTTTCATTCTTTATATATTTCTTTCTTTTAACCAAGCGTGTAACAAAGAATTAAATTCATTTGGACGTTCCATCATTGCAGCATGTCCACATTTGTCTATCCAAAATAAATTAGCATCTGGTAACAGTTCTTCAAATTCAATAGCTACTTCAGGTGGAGTTACTTTGTCATTCTTTCCCCAAATCAAACAAGTTGGCGTATGAATTTTGGGTAGATCTTTAGACATATTATGACGAATTGCACTTTTTGCAATAGCTAAAGTTTTTATCAATTTCATTCTATCATTTACTGTGGCAAACACATCGTCAACAATTTCTTTTGTAGCAACTGCTGGGTCATAAAAAACATCTTCTGCTTTTTTCTTTATGTATTCGTAATCACCTCTTTTAGGGTAACTATCTCCCATTGCGCTTTCGTATAAACCAGAACTACCAGTTAAAACCATTGCTCTCAAAAGTTCCGGATACATTTTAGAAAAATATAGTGCAATATGACCACCTAAGGAATTCCCGAGTAATACAACTTTAGTTTCTCCTAAGGCAATAATAAAATCTTTAACAAACCTAGCAAAAGCTTTTACGTTTGTTTTTAAAATAGTGTTGGTATATAATGGTAATTCTGGTATAATTACTCTGTAACCTTGATTTGGAAAATAATCTACAACACCTGCAAAGTTACTCAGTCCTCCCATTAAGCCGTGTAAGATGATGATTGGGGTTCCTTCACCAGCTTCTACATATCGGAATTTACCATTTTCTTTCAAAGTTCGCTCCATTAGCTCTGACTTGCGATTTTAATTTTACACAAATATACGGTTTTATAACTGAGTTTAATTGTAATAAAAAGATAAAAATAACACTTCAGTTCTTGATATTTATTAGTTTGTTAAAAAAATGAAGTTGGAGAGGAAAAGGATTGTTGTTTATACGGTAATATTTCAAAAATAAAATGATTTTATCGATTATGTTCAAAATAGGAGGAGTATAAGTTAATCGCTTTTTTAAAAATTATTTAGTAACTATTTCATCAATAAATGAAAAAGTAAATAAGATAGAAAAAGAGAGAAATTGACGATTTTTTGTGTGTTTTGTTTTTTTGTTTTTTAGGGAGTAAAATACTTTAAAATATGTTTATTGTGTTAATTTATTGATTTTTGAATATTTTTATTAAAAGCGATTTTACGACTGTTTTTAAAGTTTTTTAATTCTAAAAACTAATAAAAATAGCCTGAAATACAGTTGAATATTTTGTTTTTTAATCTCCTAGGCCACAGAAAACCTCGTTTGTGAAAAACTTATTAACAAAGTGGATAAAAGTGGGGAAAAGTGGTAAAAAAATATTTACATTTGCTATTATATATATATAATAAAAATCTTGACGTCAATAATCGGTACATACGAATGCAAAATAGAGGCTAAAGGCAGAGTCTTGGTTCCGGCTTCTTTGAGGAAGCAGTTACCTGCTGTTGCTGATGGTTTTGTATTGAAAAGATCGGTTTTTGAAAAATGTTTGGAATTGTGGCCAATGGCAGAGTGGGATGCTATGATGATGAAAATGAATAAGCTAAATCGTTTTGATAAAAAAGCAGATAAGTTTATTCGAACATTTATGGCGGGTGTGAAAATGGTTGATATTGATGATGCAGGTCGATTGCTTATTGCAAAAGATCTTTTGTCATTTGGTAATATTTCAAAGGAAATCGTAATGTCATCTAAAGTAAATATTGTCGAAATCTGGGATAAAGAATTGTATGAAGCTACAATTGCAATGGATGAAGAAGATTTTGGTGACTTGGCAGAAGATGTAATGAGTAAATTAAATTTTGATGAGTAAAGATTTGTATGCATATCACAGACCGGTATTGTTAACTGAAACAGTTGATGGATTGGATATTAAACCAGATGGGGTTTATGTTGATGTGACTTTTGGTGGTGGTGGACATTCGCGCGAAATATTGAGTCGCTTGAATGAAAATGGAAGGTTATTTGCTTTTGATCAAGATGACGATGCTTTGAAAAATGCAATTGACGATCCGCGATTTGTTTTGATAAATCAGAATTTTAGATACATCAAAAGATATTTACGATTTTATAAAGTAAATGAAGTTGATGGGATTTTGGGCGATTTTGGAGTGTCTTCACATCAGTTTGATGTTGCTGAAAGAGGCTTCTCAACGAGGTTTGATGGTGAGTTAGATATGAGAATGAATCAAAATGGTGAAATTTCAGCCTATCACGTTGTGAATGATTACGAAGAAAAAGATCTACGCTATATTTTAAGCGTTTACGGCGAATTGAAAAATGCAGGGGCAATGGCTCACGCAATTGTAAAAGCGAGAGAAGAAGCAGAAATTAAGAATACAGATCAGCTAAAACAAGTTTTATCTCGTTTTATGCCAGCTCATAAAACAGCAAAAATATTAGCTCAGGTTTACCAAGCAATCAGAATAGAGGTAAATCAAGAAATTGAAGTGTTAAAAGAGCTTTTAGAGCAAAGTATAGAAGTGCTGAAACCAGGCGGGCGATTAAGTGTTATTTCCTATCACTCTTTAGAAGATCGATTAGTGAAACGCTTTATGAAAAACGGAATGTTTGAAGGAGAGCCAGAGCGCGATATGTTTGGTAGATATGAAGTTCCGTTGAAACAATTAGGGAAATTAATTGTACCAACTGAAGAAGAAATAGCTATTAATAATAGAGCTAGGTCAGCTAAATTGAGAATTGCAGAAAAAAAATGAAAAAAACGATAGCGAGTCCAGTTGACATTATAAAGGCTAAGATTTTAGTAAATGAGAATTCTGCTAAAACATGGGGGTTCATTATTTATGTTATTGTTTTAGGAATGATTTTAATTGGCAATACCCAACGTTACGAATCAAAAGTGTTTAAAGTAGGTAAGCTTACGCACGAAGTAAAAATGCTAAGAGCAGAGTTTGTAGCAACACGTTCGGAATTGATGGAGTTGAAAATGGAATCAACAATTACTCGCAAATTAGAAGAAGAAGAAATTTATCCTTCAGAAATACCACCACAAAAAATAAAGGTATTATACGAAGAAAAAAATAAAACATGGTTGGATAATATATGGCCCTAAGCAACAAAAATATTTATGTCAATATTTATGTAATTACTGCGGTAGTATTATTATTAGCAGGAGGGGTTGTATATAGATTACTTACGATTCAGGGATTAGAGGGAGCCGAATTAAGACAAAAGGCAAATAGTGAGAATCGAGTTAAAGAAGAAATTATAGAAGCCAATAGAGGTAATATTTATTCAGCAGATGGAAGTTTATTAGCTACATCTGTTCCGGTCTTTGAAATACGTTTTGATGGAGTTGCTCCAAAACAAGAATTATTTGAAAAGGAAGTAAAGCCATTGGCAGATTCACTTTCAGTAATGTTTAAAAGACCAAGTTCTTATTATGAGAACTTGCTTCGCAAAGCTAGAGCGTCTAAAAACAGGTATCAATTAATTGCCAGAAAGCTTAGTTATGTTGATTATGTGCGTATAAAAAAATTTCCACTTTTTAATAAAGGAGGAAATAGAGGTGGTTTTATCTCTTTGCAGACTACAATTAGACAGCACCCAATTGGTCGTATTGCACAAAGAACAATCGGCTATGAGCGCAAATATGAAGACAATACATTTGGTCGTGTTGGAATAGAAGGTGCTTTTACCGATTATTTGAGTGGATATGACGGAAAGCGAAAAATGCAAAGTTTGGCTAAAAATCAATGGAAACCAATTAACGATGAGAACGAAATAGAACCAATTGATGGAAAAGATATTGTGTCTACTATAGATGTTTTTATTCAGGATATTGCCCATCACGCTTTGTTACAATCGCTTGAAAAATATAGTGCAGATCATGGATGTGTTATTGTAATGGAAACTAAAACGGGGGCTGTTAGAGCAATATCTAATCTTGGAAAAGATGAGAAAACTGGTGCTTACTACGAAACAGTTAATTATGCTGTGGGAGGAAAGCACGAGCCAGGTTCAACCTTTAAGATAGCTGCTTTATTAGCTTTGTTAGAAAAAAAACAAGTAGATACGGCAAAGGTTTATGATACAAATGATGGAGTAGTTCGTTTTTACAATGCTAGAGTTCGAGATTCAAAACACGGGGGATATGGGAAAATATCGTTAGCTAGAGGAATAGAATTATCGTCTAATACTGTAATTACTCAAGCTGTTAATGAGTATTTTAAAGATAATCCAAAAGAATTTACAGATTATTTAGGTAAACTTTGGTTGGATAAGCCTTTAGGATTAAGTATAAAAGGAGAAGCAGACCCTTACATTCCTAAGCCGGGAAAAAAAGGATGGAGCGGATTAGCTCTTCCATGGATGGCTTTTGGATATGGAGTTTCTTTAACGCCTTTGCAGCAGTTAACGTTATATAATGCAGTGGCTAATAACGGTGAAATGGTTAAACCATATTTTGTTTCGGAAATAAAAGAGTTTGATCAAACGATTGAAAAGTTTAATAAAACGGTTCTGAATCCACAAATAGCTTCTCCAGAAGTAATTAAACAAGTGCAAACTATTTTAAAAAATACTGTAAAACAGGGAACAGGTAGAAAATTGTATTCTCCAAATTTTTCAATGGCAGGAAAAACAGGAACTGCTCAGGTAAATTATGGTGGAGGAAAAGGAGCAGATATGTATTATGCTTCGTCTTTTGCAGGGTATTTTCCAGCAGAAGATCCAAAATATTCTTGTATTGTGGTAATTCACAAACCAGATAGAACAAAGAGTTATTACGGTGGTGATGTTGCTGGACCAGTTTTTAAACGTATTGCACAAAAAATATATACAGATGTACCTACTACGATAGAGTTAAAAGTAGGTAATAATGTTCCTACAGATGTAGAGGCAAGTTACACTGATTTTATTGTAAAAAATCAGTCGGGAGAAAAAGTAATGCCAGATGTAAAAGGTATGGAATTGATGGATGCCTTACCATTATTAGAAA
>CANQRD010000022.1 GCA_947626185.1 uncultured Flavobacterium sp. | reverse complement strand
GTTTATTGCGGAGAAAGAGGGATTCGAACCCCCGGACCTGTTACAGTCAACGGTTTTCAAGACCGCCGCATTCGACCACTCTGCCATTTCTCCAGTTGAACTCTTTCGTTCTGTATTGCGAGTGCAAATATAATGCTATTGGTGAGTTTGACAAATATTTTTTATAAAAAAAATAAAAATATTTTATTCATCATTCATAACCAACCATTTAGTTCTATTAATATTTTACATATTCTGTGATTTCTAATCCGTAACCAGTCATTCCTACTCGTTTTGACTGTTCTGAATTGCTCATTAATCTTATTTTAAGAATATCTAAATCATGTAAAATCTGCGCACCTATTCCAAAATCTTTTTCATCACCTACTAAAGTTGGTGTATCTAAATTTAATTGGCCGTTTAAAGTTTCTTTAATATAATTCAAACGTTTTAATAAACTTATATTTTGCGCATCTTGATTAATAAATAATACGGCTCCTCTTCCTTCTTCATTTATCTTATTAAATGCAGCTTCTATACGCAGATTTAACTTACCGCTTAATGCATCTAAAATATCGTTACTACCAATCATAGAGTTTATACGAGTTAAAACAGCTTCATCTTCACTCCAGCTTCCTTTTGTTAAAGCAATATGAATTTGTTTATTGGTTATTTGCTCATAAGCACGTAATCTAAAGCTACCAAAACGCGTATTAATTTCGAAATCTTCTTTTTTTGTAATTAAACTATCGTGTTTCATACGATAAGCCACCAATGCTTCAATAGAAATAATTTTTAAATCCCATTTTTTAGCCACTTCCATTAATTCAGGTAAGCGAGCCATAGTTCCATCTTCATTTAGTATTTCCACTAAAATACCTGCTGGTTTAAATCCTGCCAAACGGGCTAAATCTACCGCTGCCTCAGTATGTCCAGTTCTTCTTAAAACTCCACCTTGCTTGGCAATTAAAGGAAAAATGTGTCCTGGACGTCCTAAATCTTCTCCTTTAGTATCGTCAGTTACTAATGCTTTTATTGTTTTTGCCCTATCATGAACAGAAATACCTGTAGTACATCCATGTCCAATTAAGTCAATAGAAACAGTAAACGCAGTTTGATGTAAAACTGTATTATTATTCACCATTGGATGTAAATCCAATTCTTTACAACGTTTTTCACTTAATGGTGCACAAATAAGACCTCTACCATGGGTAGCCATAAAATTAATCATCTCTGGAGTTACCACTTCAGCAGCAGCAATAAAATCACCCTCATTTTCACGATCTTCATCATCTACTACAATGATTACTTTTCCTGCACGAATATCCTCTATTGCTTCTTCTATTGTATTTAATTGAATAGTAGTATTTGACATAATAATGTAATTTGTTGTGTTTGTTATTTGTTTTCTTATATAGTTTCGCTCTCTTTACTTTTTGATTTGAAAAGATTAACGAAAAAATCGGCTATTGAACTAAAGAAACTTAAGAAATTTACTTCTCCGTTGTCTCTAGTCGCTTTTATAGTTAAAAATACCGCTAATGGAGTTAATACAATTGCTCCCGACCAAGCACCTAAAATTGGTACAATCCCATCTTCTTGTGCTAGTTTTTGTCCAAATGTATTTACAAAATGATAAATAATAAATATAATAACTGCAAATACAATTGGCAATCCTAATCCTCCTTTTCTAATAATGGATCCGAGTGGTGCTCCGATAAAATACATCAGAAAGCAAGAATATGCAACCACAAACTTGCCATAAAAAGCTAAGTAATGATCATTTATTTTTCGCACTTGATTTAATGCAGATGCGTCATTACTTTCGACATTAAACATTAAGCTATTAGTATAATCTACCGCACTTTGCAATATTCTTGCTTGAGAAAATGGTTTAAATTCTTCAAGTATATTTTCGCTTAACTCAATATTCTTATTGTCAGACTTTTTTCCTTTTTCTTTATCATCACCCACTGGCTTGGGTGAATATGGCGAATAAATATTACTATATCTTACTTGTAAATTGGCTGTATTTGATTTTTTTTCATTCGTTAAAGAAGTTTCTAAAGAATCAATTGTATACAGCAATTCACTTGCGTTTAACATATGATAGGTATTTGTAATCTTTTCAGAATCTCCCTCGTCTTGAAATTCATTCAAATTAATATTCATTGTGTACTTGTCAAATGATGTTTGTACAAACGGATATCTTCTCATTTGAGAGCTCGATTTTGGCGTAACGTCTTCGTAATAATTTCCATCAAAAAGATGCAATTGTAATATATTGGAGGTTTCGTCTGATTCTAATTCACCATCTGTTGAACGAATTACCGCTTTATTATCATAGCCGGAAGATGATTTAATATGAATAGTAACATTATCTAAATACTGTCCTTTTTCTCCACTTTTTTTATCAACCTTAATGTTAATAGCTCCAACATCGTTAAACTGTCCTGCTGAAATAGCCATTGCTGGTTTTGTTTGCAAAATTTCTTTTCGCATATTAATAAAACGGTATTCTGATTTTGGAATCACATCATTAGCAAACCAAAAAGAAACTAATGCTAAACCTGCAATAAAAATAGAAAGTGGCTGCATAGCTCTTTTCAACGAAATACCAGAAGCTTTCATTGCAGCAAATTCATAATGTTCGGCAAAATTACCAAATGTCATGATAGAAGCCAGAAGCACCGATAAAGGCAATACCAAGGGAACCATTTTTGGCGAATAGAACAAAAGGAATTGAACGATTACAAAAAAATCTAAATCTTTTCCTGCCAACTCCGTAATGAATAACCAAATTCCTTGTAGAATAAAAATAAAGTAAAGGATAATAAACACTGTAAACAGTGTAGATACAAAGGAGGTTAAAATATAGCGATCAAGTATTTTCACTCTAAGAATTAATCTATTTTATTGATATAATAATTGGGGTAATCTGCGTTGGTAAAGGTAAAGTGATTTTTTGACAAAGCTTGGTTTGTTCTGAAAGAATTAATCGTTAATGTTGACTTTGACCCATTCTTATTTACCTGAATCTTGTTATAAATTTGTTTTGTAGCAGTATCCACTCCCAAAAGCACTTCTTTTATACCAGAATTCTTATCTATTGGAATTAATTTTATATATTGAATTTTTCTACCTTGGATATTTTGCAAAATATCCCACTGTAAATTATAACCTGTTTTATAAAAGGTAAACAATTGAGTTGGTAATACGTTATCTATTTTTTTTGGATCGTGTTTAGAAACCGTCACTTCTTCATCCTCTTCACTTATAGAATATATTTTTTGTCCGTCATAAATACGTGTAATATCCATAAATGTCAATCTATATAAATTTCCTTTCAAATCGATATGACCTTCTCCCCTTTGGCTCACACCACCTGTTTTTGCGTCAGTTTGAACATAAGTAAAATCAACCGAAATTGTTGAATAACTTTCTATTCTTTTGTTTACTTCATCCAAAAAATTCTTTGCTCTTTGGCTTGTTTGTGCTTGCGCAGCTATTGCTACGATAGCTACAATAAATAAAACTATTTTTTTCATTTTGTAATCAATATCTTAAAACATATCATTTTGCTCTTCTCTAAAAAAATGTTCAAGAGCCACTAAATCGGGTACTAATACACTACGAGCTTTACTTCCTTCAAATGGACCAACTATACCAGCTGCTTCCAGTTGATCGATGATTCGACCTGCGCGATTATAACCTAATTTTAATTTTCTTTGCAATAAAGAAGCCGATCCTTGCTGGGCTGTTACAATAATTTCAGCCGCATCTCTAAACAAAGAATCTCTTTCGCTTGCATCAATTTCTAAAATGCTACTATTTTCTTCGCCTACATATTCTGGCAATAAATACGCATCTGGATAAGCCTTTTGAGAACCAATATATTCTGTAATTTTTTCAACCTCTGGTGTATCTACAAAAGCACATTGTACACGCACTAAATCATTTCCTTGCGTATACAACATATCTCCTCTCCCAATTAACTGATCGGCACCTTGCTGATCTAAAATTGTTCTTGAATCGATTTTTGATGTTACTCTAAACGCAATACGAGCCGGGAAATTGGCTTTTATAATACCTGTAATAACGTTTACCGACGGACGCTGAGTAGCAATAATTAAATGTATACCAATAGCACGTGCCAACTGAGCCAAACGAGCAATTGGCGTTTCTACATCCTTACCTGCCGTCATAATTAAATCGGCAAACTCATCAATTACCAAAACAATATAAGGTAAAAATCGATGTCCGTTTTCTGGATTTAGTCTACGTTGTTTAAACTTATCGTTGTATTCTTTAATATTTCTAACCATGGCATCTTTTAGCAAGCTATATCGGTTATCCATTTCAATACACAACGAATTTAAAGTATTAATTACTTTGGTGTTGTCTGTAATAATTGCTTCACCAGAATCAGGTAATTTAGCCAAATAATGACGTTCAATTTTATTAAATAACGTTAGCTCTACTTTTTTCGGATCAACTAATACAAACTTTACTTCTGCTGGATGTTTTTTGTATAACAATGAAGTTAATACCGCATTTAATCCTACCGATTTTCCTTGTCCTGTTGCCCCCGCCATTAACAAGTGAGGCATTTTTGCTAAATCAACCACAAAGGTTTCGTTTGAAATAGTTTTTCCTAGTGCTACCGGCAATTCCATTTCTGCAGTTTGATACTTTGGCGATCCAATAACACTACGCATAGATACAGTAGAAGGTTTTGTATTTGGCACTTCTATACCAATGGTTCCTCGTCCTGGAATGGGTGCAATAATACGAATTCCCAAAGCTGCTAAAGACAAGGCAATATCGTCTTCTAAATTTTTAATTTTCGAAATACGAATACCTGCTTCTGGAACAATTTCGTATAAAGTTACTGTTGGACCAACCGTAGCTTTAATTTGTGCAATATCTATTTTGTAATTTCTAAGCGTGTCTACAATTCTATTTTTATTTTCTTCTAATTCTTCTTGATTAATTGTAATACTTCCCGTTCCATAATCTTTCAACAAATCGATAGATGGAAATTGGAAATTAGACAATTCTAGAGTTGGATCAAATTCACCAAAATCTTGTACTAATTTAGCTGCTAAATTTTCTTCAATTGTATTTTCTTCTTGAGCAGCTTCAATTACAAAATCGCTATTATTTTCAACAATTGTATTTTTACCAATGGTTTGATTTATTTCTTTTGTTGGTTGGTTGATGTTTAACTCTGAACTATGACTAATAGTTGGTTTTATATTTTTTTGATCTACTAAAAGATTAGAAGTTGCTGTTTTTGTTTCAAAAACAATTTCTTCCACTTTAGCTTCTCGTTGCAAAGCGGCTTCTACTAAATCATTTTCAATTTTTATTTCCTCTTCAAAAGTGCGCTCACCTTTTGTTCTTGACTCTTCTTTTTCTAACTGAGCATCGTTTGGTGTATCAACAGAATCAAAACTCTTCGTTCCATCTTTTTTTCCTCCAAAAATTTTACCCAAAAAACCTGGCGTTGCCAAAACGCCTTCTCTAATTTTTGTTGGTGATAATTTGTAGCGAAACAAAAAGAATACCAAAGCAATAAACCCGATTAGCAATGCCGCGCCAATTGTTCCTAAATAATCTATTAGATAAATGTTTATTTCATATCCGATAGTTCCACCCAATAAAGGATTGATTTCAGCAAAGAATCCAAAAAAAGTAGAAACCAACAACATGGCAAACAAATCCCAAAAAATTAATTTTTTAATTCGTCTTGAGGCAATGCCGAAAAAGGCGTAAATACCGCTTTGAATAAGTAGTTTTGCTAAAAAGAAAGAAGCTACACCAAAACCATTATAGATAAAAACATGACCTAAATAAGCACCTAATTTTCCTAACCAATTGTATACTTCTACATCTCGATTACCAAATTCAGATAAATTACTCTGATCGTTTATACCTGTAATAAAATATGATAGAAAACTAATTAACAGTGCTATACCTGTAATCATCAACAGTATCGAAAATAAAAACCGACTGTTTTTTAATACAGATGTATCATATTTTTTGTCTTCAACTTTTGTTGTTTTCTTTTTTGTTGATGTATTTTCTTTTCCCACTTTAGAAACTTTATTTGATAAAATGCTTTTATCTTTGAGCTAATGTAATAAATATAGAAGATATTCCTAGAAAACACTGCTAACTTTAATAAATAGATTAACAAAATTCTCTAAAAATATCTTCTTATAAATTTTTGAATTAACGTATTATAAAACGTTTAATACATTTGCATAGTTTGGTTCGTCTGCTGTTTCAGCAACTTGTTCTGTATACACAATATTTCCTTCTGTATCAATTACAACTACAGAACGAGATAACAATCCTTCTAAAGGACCGTCTGTGAATATAACTCCGTAAGTTTTTCCAAACTCACCAGCTCTAAAGTCAGACAACATTATAACATTATCTAATCCTTCTGCCCCACAAAAACGATTTTGAGCAAATGGCAAATCTCTAGAAATACATAAAACTACTGTATTTTCTAATTTAGATACTTCTTCGTTAAATTTACGTACAGAAGTTGCGCATGTTGGTGTATCTACACTTGGAAAAATGTTTAACACTACTCTTTTACCTGCAAAATCTTCTAATGTTTTTACAGACAAATCTGTTCCTACTAAAGAAAAGTTTGGAGCTTTAGTACTTACTGCTGGCAATTCGCCAATTGTGTGAAAAGGATTATTTTTTAAGGTAACTGTTGCCATATTTATATTTTTTAGTTACACAAAAATAATAAAAAAAGACCAATTATACTTAGTGTAATTTTATTCTATTTAAAAACTAGTTTTAACTTTTTTAAATTATATTACAACTTTTGCGTTTAAATATAAAATATCAATTTTTATAATAAAACTTCATACACCTTATATTATTGTTCCCAACATTACCGCTTATGACAAATAACGAACATACATGTAAGATTGTTTTTTTTTATATATTAAATATTCATTAAATTTATAGAATAGGAAAAAAAACAGCTTTAAAATAGTACTTTCGCATAAGATTTAAAATATTACTATGGTAGACAAATTCATTGTGGGGAGTGAAGAATGGTGTTCTTTCTCAACACTAAACATACCAGCGATTAAAGCTCGCGTAGATTCAGGAGCAAAAACCTCTGCGTTACATGCTGTAAACATTATACCCTTTGAAAAAGATGGCGAAAAATGGGTGAAATTTGATGTTAATCCGTTACAAAATAACGGTAAAACCATTATTCATTGTGAAGCAAAAGTGGTAGACAAAAGAATTGTAAAAAGCTCGAGCGGATCAAGAGAATCTAGATACGTAATTAAAACCGATATTGACCTTGGGGAAACTTCTTGGAATATAGAAGTTACTTTAACTAATAGAGATTCTATGGGATATCGTATGTTGTTGGGTAGAGAGGCAATGGGTGGAAAGATACTTGTTGATCCTGAAAAACACTTTTTACTTGGACAACCTACAAACGAAAAACTAGAAGAATACTACAATAAACCAAAAGAGCAAAAAAATGGCTTGAGAATTGGTTTATTAGCTAGTAATCCTGAATTATACAGCAACAAGAGAATTATTGAAGCAGGCGAGTTAAGAGGACACGAAATGCATTTCTTAAACTTAAAATATTGCTATATGAAACTCGATGCTACTCAACCAGAAATACATTACAGAGGAGGTAGGGTTTTAAACGATTTTGATGCTGTTATTCCGCGTATTCGTCCAAGTATGACGTATTATGGATGTGCATTAACACGTCATTTTGAATCGTTAAAAGTGTATAGTTTAAATAATGCTGCAGCAATTGCACAGTCAAGAGATAAATTATTTTCTCTTCAATTGCTATTAAATCACGGAATTGAAATTCCTACAACAGGCTTTGCAAACTCACCTTTAGATACCAATGATCTAATAAAAATGGTTGGTGGAAGTCCGTTAATTGTAAAATTATTAGAAGGAACTCAAGGAAAAGGTGTTGTACTCGCCGAAACCAAAAAAGCTGCAGAAAGCGTTATCAATGCATTCAAAAGTTTAAATGCAAATATTTTAGTTCAGGAATTTATTAAGGAAGCAAACGGAAAAGATATTCGTTGCTTTGTAGTTGATGGTAAAGTTGTTGCTGCAATTCAACGCGAAGCTGTTCCTGGAGAATTTAGAGCAAATATTCACTTAGGTGGAACAGCTTCTGTAATAAAAGTAACACCAGAAGAAAAGAAAATTGCTATTAGAGCAGCTAAAGCAATGAACTTAAAAGTTGCTGGAGTAGATATTATTCGCTCTTCTAAAGGACCTTTATTGCTTGAAGTAAATTCATCTCCAGGATTGGAAGGTATCGAAGGTGCTACAAATAAGGATATTGCTTCAGAAATGATTAAAGCAATTGAAAAACAAGTAAAATGGTAATCTATTTTATAGGAACAATAAAAAATTAAAATAAAATGAACCCGTCAACATCAGGTTGGATTAATAAATATTTTACTGAAGAAGATAAATACTCTATATTTAAGAGTAATTTTTCAAGTAACTCTTGGAAAGTTGTAAGAGAAATTGGCTTTACATATGGAATTATAAATGTTACAAAACTGCCTGATGTTTACTTAGGATTTAACTATTCGCAAGAGGAACTATACAAAATAATATATTTGCAACTTTTGCAAAAAACTTTTCAAGAAAACAGTAACGATTTTGATTTTGAGCATTTTATCTCGAAGTTAATTACTTTTTATGAATTAATTATTCCGCATAAAAAAAAACGTTTAAACCTTTCATTTGGCAAGCAAAATAGTTTTTCTAAACTAGAAGGAATATTTACCGTTCGTTGGAAAGAACACTTTTTTTCTCAATCAAAGAGTAATGAGTTTGTTTTGAATTCAATTTTACTTTCTATTGACATTTTAGCTTTTGAAAGCTATTTGAAAAATAACACAAATCCAATTTTATATATACAATGTCTGGTAGATAAATTAACTTCCCTAATTATTTATTTCAAAGAAAAGAAGGTTGAAAAAAATGCTGCTGACATAGAATTAATCAACTATTTAAAGAAATCAATTACTGAAGATACCAACTTACTTTCTTTTGGTAATCCATCGTTTTTAGAGAACAATTTTATTGCTGATTTTATTATAGCCAACTCTTGGAGTAATGACTCAAAAGAAATTTTTTTACCAGAACTAACTATTTTTCCTTTTAATCAGTTTACTATTACAGATTTTGAGTATAAAGAGAGTTGTAGGTGTTTTTTGCTTTTTATAGAGCAACAAAATTACGATTATCAATATTACCGATCAACTAATTTATTTGGTAATATTTTAAAAAACTCAACAAGTTATATTGAATTATTATTGAAGAGAAATGTTGGTAGAATTCAGAAAGAGTTTCATAAAAACACAGTTCTTATGAAGCTTGTATTTGAATCAACCAAAAGAGATTTGACAAAAGAAGAAAAAAAGATGGTTAAAAAACAAACTTTAGAAATGATTAAAACCATCCCTTCTCTTGCAATATTTATTTTACCTGGAGGTTCATTATTATTACCTATTATTTTAAAATTTATTCCTTCTCTATTACCTTCATCTTTTAATGAAAATACGGAAGACTATTAAATCTTTTTAAATCGCAATTGATAAACCTCATCTAAATCTAAGTTACTTGTTACATTTACTTCTAAATCGGTTACATAACCAGAATTTAGTCCGTATACCCAACCATGTATGCTTAATTCTTGATTTTTTGCCCAAGCTCCTTGTACAATTGACGTTTTTGCCAAATCATATACCTGTTCCTGAACGTTTAACTCTACAAAACGATTAAATCTTTCTGTAGTGTTTTCTATCGAATCGAGTTCTTGATTATGTAATCGATAAACTGTTTTTATATGCCTAATCCAATTGTCAATCAAACCATACGATTCATTTTTCATCGCCGCTTCTACTCCACCACAGCCATAATGTCCGCAAACAATAATATTAGTAACCCTCAAAATATTTACAGCATAATCCAAAACGCTTAGCATGTTCATGTCTGAATGAATAACCATATTGGCAATATTTCTGTGTACAAAAACATCTCCTGGCTCTGCACCAATAATTTCATTTGCAGGTACACGACTATCTGAACAACCAATCCACAATACTGGTGGTGTTTGTTTATGACACAAACGCTTAAAGTAGTTTGGGTTAATAGAAAGCTTCTCTTCTACCCAAGCTTTATTATTTGCAAGTATTTTTTTATAAAATTCGCTGTGCTTCAAAACTTTATTTCTAATTTATTCTACAAACATTTCTTTGATGAAATCAACTTCTCCTGTTTCTACTTTATAAAATGCTCCAGCAATTCCAATTTCTCCTTGTGCAAACATTTCACGCAATACATCACTTTTGTTTAACAAATGATCAATTGTATATTCTACATTATGCAAAGCTACAGTATCTACTCCTTCTTTTGAGGTTACGTCTAGTGAAGGAAACTCTTCTTTAACGCTTTCAACAGAAGGTTTAACTTTTGCTAATAAATCTGTTAAATGCCCTAATTTTACGTCTTTACATGCACCCGTAATTGCTCCACAATGTGAATGACCTAAAACAACGATTAATTTAGATCCTGCTAATTTACAAGCAAATTCCATCGAACCAATAATATCATTATTAATAACATTTCCAGCAATTCTTGTACTAAAAATATCACCTAAGCCTTGATCAAAAATCAACTCGGCAGATGTTCTACTATCTATACAGCTTAAAATAATAGCAAATGGAAACTGACTTGCTTTTGTTTCGTTTACTTGCTCTAGTAAATTAGAATGCATTTTTAGATTTTCAACAAATCTATTATTTCCTTCTTTTAATATTTCTAAAGCCATTTGAGGTGTTAACGACTTTTGATCTTCTATGTTATGTAGTCTCATGCTTAAGTAGTATTTATTAATTTCGGCAACAAATGTAACTAAAAAGCCCTCTATAGGTATTAAAAAAATAAAATATTCATCAAATTTTATCAATATTAAAATTATATAACATTTTTTAAGAATTGTTATCAACTTGTCAATATCATTAGAGGATATTATACTAAAACTTTTTCCACTACAGTAAAAAATTGATATTTACCTTAAAAAACAAATAAAATTCGCTATTTAAAAACTGTCTACATCCCAATCAACTATAACATTATCAGTATTTTAAAAACAAATATATCTACAAAAAAAAGAGGTTTTTAAAAACCTCTTTTCTATTTTTATTTTTTTATAAAACTTAAAAACTCATCGTAATGTTGTGCTAAAAACAACTCATAATCTTCCGTTTGTGATACTTTTACCTTATCTGTGCCTGGTTGAGTTACAAAAAACAATACAAATGCGTCAACCTGATCTTCAGGAATAGCTAAATTCTTCATCAATAAATCTTTTGGGTATTGATTATAAAAAGAACTTATATTATTTTGAATTTTCTCATATTCAATAAGCTGCTTATCTCTTTTTCTTTTACCCGAAAAACGATTAATTATTGCATCAATACTAATTCCTAATCCTAAATTACCTGTTGCAGAAAAAAGCTGATTATCAGCATTATATCTCTTTTCAGCTGCTGTTAGCTTTTTAATTTCTCCAAAATTAAACTCATTACTGCCAAAATCTTTTTTAACAATTACAATTTCTTCTAAACTTTGCCCAGGTTTTACTAAACTAACTGTAATTCTTTTATCATTTAAATCTTGATAATCAACTACATAAAGCATAGTAGAACTATAATCACTGATAAATCGAATAGTATCCTGTTGCTGAACATTTATTAAGAAATATCCTGTCTGGTCTGTTTTCGTTTTTTCTTTTGTTCGTTTATTTTCAACAGTTACTGGAATAATATTTCCGTTATACAATCGAACTCTTCCGTCAATTAAAGTTTCTTTTTTCTGTCCGTAAGACATTACTCCAAGCAATAGAGCAAAAGTACCCATTGCAATTTTAAAGTAGTACATATTGTATTTTTTTGTTATAGCTCAAATTTAAATTAAAAAACAAGAAAAACCTACATGATAGGTGGTTAATTATTAAATACTCATTCTCTAATTTGTATTATTTTATAATTTGTTCCAAATGGATAAATATTGTTGTGCAATTTTTTCTGCTTGATGATTTTGCTTTACAAAAGCTTTAGCTTGCACGCCAATCTGCTTTATTATCATTGGATTATTAATCAAAAATGATAATTGTTCTACCAAATAATTAATATCTGGTTTTGCTTCAATGCAAACTTCATTGGGTTGAAGATTAAAATATGCTAAAAATTCAGCAGAAGCACCCGTAAAAACTACTTGCCCTCTCGCCATGGCTTCCAATGCATTATATCCCTGATCATTAGAAAAAACTTGATCTAACACAATAGTTGCTTTTTGTTGCAACTTTTGATATTCTTTGTAAGATAATTGCTCCACTATAATAATTTCAACTTTTTCGGGGTAAAGCTGTTGTATTCTACCCAATGCTTGTTCAAAATAATGAATTCCTTTTTGATAATAATTACCTCGATTAATACCCAAAAAAACAGAAATCTTTTCTGAAAATCTATCCATTTTTGGAAATTCTTCTGGCTGAATAATAACCGGATGAGGAATTAATCCTTTGTACTTTGGATGGTGCAAGTTAGGCAATACATAATCCCAATCGCTAGCAATAATACCACAGCAATGTTTTACAATTAATTGATGTAAATCAACAATCGTTTTCTTCTGATATTCAAAAACATAATCGTACAACGGCTTTAAATCTGTATTTTCGAAATAAGGAGTTAACAATGATTTTTCTTCTTTATGCTGCATCAAATATTGCAACCCAAGCACATCAATTCCGCAAGAAAGAAGAAAACTTTTTCCGTTTTGACGAACCAACTGTTTCACTAATCGTTTTTCCCAAAAAGGCAAGGTTTGAATCGGTCGATCATTAACGAACTGAATCACATCAAAATTTTTTAATTCAGCAACTATTTTTTGCATTCGATAGCCTTTTTCTAATTCTGCAATATCCCAACCAAATAATTTATGAATTCCTTTTCGAAAAAACGTCCCAAATTTTGTCATTGTCCATTTTGGACGAATCGAATAATCAACAGCAAAATTTTTAAACTTATCACCGTCGCCAACAATTTTTACTTCAACAACATAAGAATGCTGCAAAAGTCCATGCTTTAATGCAGAATGTAAGCCGCTGTAATCTCCTATTAAAAGTATTCTCATTATATTAGCACTGTTTTGTAAATGTACGTTTATCTTTCTATGTCGCAAAAGAAATTAAAAATAGCAATA
This sequence comes from uncultured Flavobacterium sp., assembly GCA_947626185.1. GTDB lineage: Bacteria > Bacteroidota > Bacteroidia > Flavobacteriales > Flavobacteriaceae > Flavobacterium. The sequence continues at coordinate 12,922 of CANQRD010000022.1, read as the reverse complement.
CTTGGTGATACGCTTGCAAATGGTGGCGCAGAAAGAATTCACAGTACGTTATCACTCTATTTTGTAAAACACAATATCGACGTTTATAACATTATAAACCTAAACGATATTACTTATCCTTATGGAGGAAGCTTAATAAATCTTGGCATTTACCTAAAAAATGGACAAAGGTTAAAAGCTAAAATTCAGCGTTTTTTAGCGCTTAATTCTGTTTTAAAACAAGAAAAGTTTGATTTTATTATCGATTTTAGAACCAGAACCAAACCTTTTACAGAAAGTATTCTCAATGCTTTGATTTTCAAATCCAATTACATTCCTACAGTTCACAGTTCAAATCTAAATTGGTATTTTACTGATAATAATAAAGTTGGAGAAAAAATCTACAAAAACAAAAAAGCGATTATTTGTGTAAGCAAAGCTATTACCAAAACAGTAAAAGAGCAATACAAGTACCAAAATGTCCAAACAATTTATAATCCGATTGATATTTTAGCAATAGAAAATTTTACTTCTGAAGAAGTTCTGGTTTCACAAGAATCTTATATTGTTGCCTGTGGAAATATGAATTCAGACATCAAACAATTTGACCGATTAATTGATTGCTACATACAAAGCAAATTACCACAACAAAAAATTCATTTGATTATTATAGGTGAAGGAACGCAGAGAAAAAAGCTACAAAACTACGTACAACAACAAAATTTTGATCATTTTATTCATTTAATTGGACATAAAAATAATCCGTATCCTTACTTCAAAAAAGCTAAATTCTTTGTACTTAGCAGTCGATTAGAAGGGTTTCCTACCGTTTTACTTGAAGCATTGGCTTCTGGTATTCCTGTTATAAGTTTTGATTGCCCAACAGGTCCTTCCGAAATAATTGAAAATTATAAAAATGGAATTCTCATTCCAGCACAAAATTTTGACCAATTAATCCAAACGATGAATCAATTGGCAATGAATTCGAACTTATTAAATAAATTAAAATTACATACAAAGCAAAGTGTAGAACGTTTTTCAGTTGATGAAATTGGAAAAAAATGGTTGAAATTATTTAGCGATTTATCAAAATATTAGCTCGTTTTTAAGGCTAAAAATTCTTGAAAATCTCTAATGTAATCTGCTTCATTATAAGCACCAGAATTTACTGCTAAACAAACCGTTTGTGGATTCTCAAACAACAAATCACTCCAAATTCCTGGCTGTAAGATTAAACCTTTCGTTGGATGGTCAATTTTTACTTTTTCTTCAGTAATTCCATCTTTTAAAACTATTTCAACTGAACCATTTAAAGCAAATAATACCGTAGTTTGTTCTTTATGGGCATGTCCTCCCCTAGTTTTTCCTACCGGAACTTCATAAATAAAAAACAAACGAGCAACAGCAAAAGGTAAAACATCATTTTCTAAAACAGCCAAATGACCACGTTCATCGCTCATTTGGGGCAAAGTAATTATTTTACAATCCGACACTGTATATTTACTCATTTTATTTTTTATTTTTAAATTTTACACGGCTAAAATACCAAGAAAAAAACACAACTAAAACTAAAGCATAAACTATATAAGCAAGTGCATAAGCCTTTGTGGCACCTTCTACTCCTAATGTAACAATCCAACTTTGTGCGAAATAATAAAAAGTCGCAAAAAATAAAGTTTCGGTCAATAAATAAGCAACTACTAAACGTTGTGTAAAAAATAACAACCCAAAAATTAACGCAAAAGATTTGATAAAATCACCAATTAACTGCCACAATATATAATTACTCATGGGCAAAAAACTATCATTAAGCACCAAAGAAATAATTTGATTTTTGATAAAATAAAGTAATAATAATCCCAAACCAAAAAGTGGCAAAATTTGTAGTAAATATTGCTTTATCCATCGTTTTTTATTAACTATTTCTTCTGCAGCAGATAATTTCGGTAAAAAATAAGAAAACACCAACGTACTAATAAATAGCATATAAATACCCGAAATTCGTTGAATACCTTCCCAATAACCTGCTTCGTCTAATCCTGCTTGTTGAATAATAATTTGACGAATCCACAAAAACACTAATGGACTTACTACCGCGGTATACAACGTCATTAAAGAATAGGAAAATAAAGGTTTTATCAATGATATTTGAAAAGGTTCCCATTGTAAGTTTAACTCTTTTCTAACCCAATAATAAGATATAAAAAATAATAAAGCTGGGCTTACACAAACACCTATCAATGCGCCAAATAATTGATAATAATACACTAAAAATACTGATAAAACTAAACCAACAACATTACCAATAATATTGAGGTAAATTAGTTTTATAAATTGCTCTAAACCAGTTAATAATGCTACAAAAATACCATTTACAACTTGAAGTGGAAAGGTAAAAGCAATAATAATAAACAATGATTGCATTGACAATAAATTATCAAACAAATAAGTATTTAATGCAGTTCGAAATAGAATAATTCCAATTGAAAAAATTAATAAAACCAACAACATAAAACTCAACAACGTATTGATAAAACGCTGAATTTGAATTTTATCTTTTTTATGGGTAGCTACAAATTGAACTATTCCATTGCTAAATCCAAAGGAAGAAAATGCGTCTAATGAAGCTAAGGCATTTCGAAGATTTCCCATAATTGCCATTCCTGATGCACCTAAAAAAAAGGCAAATAGTTTTGCTGAACCTAAAGCAGTAAACAATCGAACAACAATTCCAACAGAATTAATAAATGTAATAGCTACAGCTTCTTGTTTTTTTAATGAATTCCACCAACCTTTCAACATTAATATGTATTTACAACTTCAATAATTGCAGTTACTTCTTCTTGAGTTAATACTGGCGACATTGGTAAACTTACCACCTCTTGATGAATCAATTCGGTAATTGGTAAATGCAAATGGCGATATTCTTCAAGTGCTGGCTGATGATGTGGAGCAATTGGATAATGAATTAAAGTCTGAATTTCGTTGTTGAGCATATATTGCTGAAACTCTTTTCTATTAGCCACTCTCACCACAAACAAATGAAAGCAATGCCCAATAGCATGATTTACTTTTGGGAGAATAATTTTCACATTCGTAATTTCTCTCAAATAACGATTAGCAATAATGGCTCTTTTTTGATTATCATCATCCAAGAAAGGTAACTTACAATTTAAAAAAGCAGCTTGTATTTCATCTAAGCGAGAATTAAATCCCTTATATCTATTTTGATATTTTATGTGTGAACCGTAATTTCTAGTAGCTCTAACTACTTCATCCAACTCTAAATCATTGGTTACAACAGCTCCTCCATCTCCTAAGCATCCTAAATTTTTGGCTGGATAAAAACTAAAAGCAGCAGCATTGCCAAATGCACCTGCACAAGTAGTCTTTATTTTTGCTCCATGTGCCTGAGCTGCGTCTTCTATTAAAAGTAAATCGCGCTGTTTGCAATAATCAGCTATTACTGGCATATTGCACAATTGTCCATATAGATGAACTACTAAAATTGCTTTTGTATGTGAAGTAATACTATTTTTAATTCCTTCAATATCTATTAAATAAGTATCTAAATTAGGTTCTACAAAAATAGGATTTAATCCACATTCTAAAAGAGCTAGAATTGTTGCAATGTAGGTATTTGCAGGTACCAAAACATCATCACCTTTACTCAATTTTCCTATTTTGATGTATCCATCAAAAATAAGCTTTAGTGCATCTAGCCCATTACCAACACCTATTGCGAAAGAAGTACCACAATAATCAGCAAAATCTTTTTCAAACTTAACTACTTCATTTCCTAATACATATTGCCCAAGATGAAATATATTTTTTATTCGCTCAATATAAGCTGCTTCATAAGGTTGGTTTACTTTTTTGAGATCGAGAAAAGCAATCATATAGGTATCAAATTATTTTATAGAAAGCTAAAGATACAGTAAAAAATTAAAAATGCTATAAAACAAAAAAGTTCTACTTTTCAGTAGAACTTTTCTTATTTGTTACAGTCTTTTCATCTGTTCTTTCATCATTTTTACTTGATCTTTCAACATACCTTGCTTATCCAATTTTTGCGCTTCACCTAAAAGTTTTTGCGCTTCTAACTTACGGCGTTTTGTCATTGCAATTCCTGCCAATTGCAACTTAGCCATTGCCATATCCTGATCCATATTTAAGCCCAATTCAACCGCTTTTTTCATGTATTTTTCAGAAGCGTTTAAATTTGTTTGAGAAGTCATAATTCCCATTAAGTAATTATAATATCCGTTTTGTTTTTGAACCAAAGCTGTTTCAGGATTTTTAATTTTGTTTAACCATTTTTGAGCCCCTTCAAAATTTTGTTTTCTCAACTGTAAGAAGGCTAATAAAATAAACTCGTTTTTAAAATAGAAAAGTATTGTAATTCCCATTAGCAATAATAAGAAAATTCCATTTCCTATGTTAGACTCTGAAAACTGCCATACGGCTAATGCTAAAAAGATAGCTGCAATACCAAGTTTGATATACCTATGAAACATATTATATAATTACTTATTAAAGATTACAAAGTTAAATAAATTAGTGTAGGATAAAAAATAATGCCATACAAACCTTTTGAATTTTAGTATTATGAACACGTTATTTTTAGATAAAGATCTTGTAAATATTTTGTGTTTATTCTTTCAAAACTTTCTACAACAAAATCTGCGGTGCTATAATCTTGTTTTTTAGAATTTTTACTTTTATAACCAAGTACTTTTATTTGTGCGGCATTGGCTGCTTTTATTCCATTTGTACTATCTTCAATAACCAAACATTGTTGTTTATTTGTACATTGAGCTAATGAAGCAGCTTTTAGAAAAATAGCAGGATCTGGTTTTGATTTTGGCAATTCTTCTCCACTTACAATATTTGTAAAATAAGGAAACAATTCGAAACGATTAAAAACTCTATGAATTGTACTTTTTGATGCCGATGATCCTAAAATCAATTCAATTCCATTGTTGTGTAAATCAACAATTAACTGATGTACTCCTTCTATTAACTCTAAATCTGGTTTGGTATCAAACGACTCATTAAACAAACTTCTTTTTCGTTGAACTAATTCTTCTACATCTGTATCTATCTGATAAATTTCTTTAATACGTTGATAGGTGTTTTTGGTAGAAAAACCCGTAAAAGAGGTATATAATTCTTCGGATACTTCAATTCCTAATTCATTAAAATGGGTATGATAAGCATATCTATGAACAGGTTCTGTATCTACAATTACTCCATCCATATCAAAAATTACAGTTTGTAACATTTTATTTTTTTTGCAAATATAATTTCTTTCTGCCTAATCTTCTCCTTTCTTAGTAACTATATTATTGGTTATTATATTTAAACCTATCATTTTTTAAGCACAAAAAATCCCTAAAAAACAAACTACTTCTTAGGGATTTTCTACTTTTTATAAAAATGGTTTTATTCCATTAACAATGTTCCAAATGGTAAAATTGCTTTTCTAAATGTAAGATTTTCATATAACTCTTTTGCAAAAACAATATTTTGTAAATTAATTGTGTGTAATAATTTACGTTCTTCACCTTCTACTGGATTTGTCCATCGAGTAGTTATTACAATATTTCCATTTCTAGCTATCCATTTTTCAACCAATCTATTTGGTGTTATACTTCCTGGAATATCGCCATCGTTATCGCAAACTTCTGTTAGATTAATTCCTGCTCTTGCATATTGTTTAAACACTAACATTCGTTCTGCAGACAAAGGAATTGTTTTTTCACCATCCGTTGTAGGTAAGTCATTAATCGACAAGTTTAACAACATTACTTCTTTATCTGAAAGTGATATAAAATTGGTTTTACAGCTATTTACTGGTTTATAAGTTCCGTCATTATTAAGGAAATTAAATCCTAAAGTATTCGTGTTATAGTTATTTGTTCCATAATTCATTCGATCATACTTAATACTGGTACTACCCTCTTGGAAACTTACATTAAATAACATAAAATTATACTGATACGTTAAACTAACACTATGATTAGCATTAATCTCGGTATTATCAGTGTTTCTAATTGCCACCGTGCGCTGTGTGCGTAAAACTGCACCTGGCGAAGCAAAAATTTCTTGAGTAACTGTTGGAAATGCAGGTGCTGGAAAACTGCAAATAGAACTTGCATTTACTTTATCAGAATATTTTCTATACATCAACTGCGTACTTGATCCATCAATTTCTATATCAATAGTCTGAACGGTTTCGTCTCTCATTATATCATCCATATTAGCTACTAATATCAATGCTTCAGTATCTTGAGTTTTATAAAAAACTCTAGATCCATCTCCTAAAGTTGAACAACGATCTACCGTTGTAGTTTTAGAAAAATCAATTTCGTTATAGGTAAGCTTACCGTCATTACAAGAACCCGTTATAAACAACAAAACAGCAGTAGCTATTATAATAACTCTTTTCATAAGAATATCTTTATCAAGAGCACAAAAATACTTTTTTTTATTGTAATTAGGACCATTTATCAACAGATATAGGTTATTTAATTATCTTTGAAAAAGTTAAATATAACTTAAATAAAATTCTAAACATGAGCCAGTCAGCCATAAAAACTAATTACCCTGCACTATACATTTTAGTAACCGTCTTTTTCTTTTGGGGATTTTTTGCAGCGGGTAATAGTATATTTATTCCATTTTGTAAATCATTTTTCGATTTAGACCAATTTCAGTCTCAATTAATCGATTTCTCTTTTTATACAGCCTACTATATAGGTGCTCTACTTTTATTTATTTTTAGTTCTTGGAAAAGAAAAGATATTATTGAAGGATGGGGATACAAACGATCAATAGTATACGGATTATTGTTTTCTACATTTGGTGCAGCAGCAATGATTATAGCTGTCCAAATTAGTCTTTACGTTGCTTTATTGGTCGGATTATTTATTGTTGCTCTTGGTTTCTCATTACAGCAAATAGCCGCAAATCCGTTTGCTATTTCTTTAGGAGACCCGAAAACAGGCACAAGTAGAGTAAGTCTGGGTGGTGGAATCAACTCACTTGGCGCTACAATTGGTCCATTATTAATGGCTTATGCTCTTTTTGGAAGTACAAAAACGCTAACAGATGATCAAATTCAACATTTGAGTTTAGACAAAATGACTATTTTGTATTGTATCGTTGGAGGATTGTTTTTGTTGGCCGCAGCAATGTTTTTCTTTTCTAAAAAAATTTCTGATGGTAGATCAACAGAAGAAATAAAGCCTGCCAAAAAAGCAATTGGTATGTTGATTACAATGACCGTTTTATTAATGATTGTATTTATTCCTGTTTTTGGTTCATACAAAAGCAGTGAATATTTAAATATTGTAACTCAACAAAAAGAACAACAAGAACTTAGTATAGCATTAAACCAAGAAATTGATTTGACAAAAAAATCAACTATTGAAACAAAAATAAATACACTAAACAAAACTATTCAAGAACAACTAACTCCTATAGAAAATAAGCGAATAACACTTTTAGGGATAGCATTAATAGTTATTGTTGGTTGTATTAGCTATGCTTTTATTAGTAGTAAAAAAAATAATAAGGGTTGGGGAGCAATGCAATATCCACAATTATTACTGGGTATGTTGGCCATTTTTACTTATGTAGGTGTTGAAGTTGGTATTGGTAGTAACTTGGGAGAACTTTTAAAATTAGAAGAATTTGGCTCTTTACAATCTGTAGAAATAGCACCGTATATTTCAATGTACTGGGGTAGTTTAATGATTGGTAGATGGGCAGGAGCTGTCAGCGTATTTCAATTAAGTAAAACAAAAGAGATTTTAGCCCTAATTATTGTTCCTTTTTTTGCTTACGGAATTATTCTAGGAGCCAACTATCTTGCTGGCAATGAAATAGAACAATTGTATTATTATAGCATTTGTATTGTTTTGCAAATTATTTTTTCACTTTGGAGTAAAAACAAATCGGCTAGAACAATGATTCTTTTTAGTTTATTTGGATTCTTAGCTATGTTAATAGGTTTATTCTCTACTGGTATGATAGCTATTTATGCCTTTTTAGCGGGCGGACTTGCGTGTAGTTTATTATGGCCAGCAATTTTTAATATAGCTATTATGGGACTTGGTAAATATACTGCTCAAGGATCGTCATTTTTAATTATGATGATATTAGGAGGTGGTATTCTTCCCCCAATTCAAGGAAAATTAGCGGATATTATGGGTATTCATCAGTCTTATATTTTAAATCTTGTTTGTTTTGGTTATTTACTAGTATTCGGTTTGATGGCAAAACAGATATTAAAAAAACAAAATATCGAAATAGATAATTTAAATGATTAAGTGACTTTGTAGAATTGTATTAAAAACTCAAAAAAATCATTTAACTTTTGTAACTCTTGGTTTTATATTTTTTGTTTTTAGTACATTTGCCATACGGCCACAAATAATGAATTAAAACTAACTAATTAAAGGTAAGCAATAAAATAACACGCTTACAATAAGTACTTTTTAACAAAATGAAACAAGTATATTTAGACAATGCTGCCACGACTTCAGTACGCCCAGAGGTAATTGAAGAAATGGTAAGAGTATTAAGAGAAGATTATGGCAACCCTTCTTCAACTTATGCAATTGGCAGGCATGCAAAAGCATTAATTGAAAGCGCAAGAAAAACAATTGCCAAACAATTTAATGCAAATTCTTCAGAAATAATCTTCACTTCTTGTGGTACTGAGGCAAACAACTGGATTTTACTTTCTGCTGTTCGTGATTTAGGTATTAAAAGAATTATTACTACTCAATTAGAACACCACGCAGTTTTAAACACTGTAAAACATTTAGCTGATGTTTATGGAATAGAAGTAATTTTCTTAAATATTTTACCAAATAGTGAAATTGATTACAATCAGTTAGAGAATTTAGTAAAAGATAACTCAAAACCTACATTAGTAAGTTTAATGCACGTAAACAACGAAGTAGGTACTGAATTAAACTTAGAAAAAGTTGCTAATTTATGTACTGCAAATAATGCTTTATTCCATTGTGACACTGTTCAATCAATTGGTAAAACAAGAATTGATTTAAGTGTTTTACCTATCGATTTTATTGTAGCAAGTGCACATAAATTTCACGGACCAAAAGGAATTGGGTTTGCATTTATTCGCAAGAAAAATGTTTTAAAACCAGTAATTTTCGGTGGAGAACAAGAAAAAGGTTTAAGAGCAGGTACAGAAGGCGTACACCAAGTTGTAGGTATGGCAAAAGCTTTAGAAATGGCTTACGACCTATTGGATGAAGAAAGTGCACATATTGCAAGTATTAAAGAATATTGCAAAAACAGTTTAATTGAAGTTTTTCCAGAAGTAAAATTCAACGGTAATGAAACTGGTTTCTATAATATTTTAAACGTATTATTACCACTTACACCAGAAAAAGCTGCAATGATGTTGTTTCAATTAGACATGAAAGGAATTGCAGTATCTAGAGGAAGTGCATGTCAATCTGGAAGTCAAAAACCATCGCATGTTTTATCACAATTCTTAGAAGAAGATGATTTAAAAAAACCTAGCTTAAGAGTTTCTTTTAGCCATGAAAATACAAAAGAAGATATTGATCAATTCATTGCTGTTTTAAGAGAAATCTAATAAAGTAATTAAATGATATTCAACAAGTTTGGGAGATTACTCTTCCAAACTTGTTATTTTATAGGTAAATTGTATCATCTCTCTATATTTATTTTTAAGCGAATTTGGTTCAAGAATAAATTGATCAGTTTCTACAAACGAAAACTTATTACAAAGAGCAATACTTGCTTTATTATCATCTTCTACTGTGTATAAAATATTTTTCGATAATTTATTCTCTTTAACTATCTGTAAGAGCTTATCCATTATTTCTGTTCCAAAACCTTTGTGTTGCTCACTTTCCTTTATCCAAAGTCCAATTTCAGAAGTTTCTTTATTAATATCGTTTAACGTACAACTTCCAATAAAATCATTGGTTTTCAAATCAAAAGCCATCAATACTAAACAAGTGCCATAAGTCATTTCTAAAACAGATTGCTTAATATATTCTTGAGTTAATAATGGATGAGAAAATCCGTCAATGCTTAAATATTTTCCAACATTTGAGGTTAGATTTGTTTCTAGCAAAGATTCATCTCCTTTTTGAATCATTCGGAATTTCAAACTATGAGACAACCAAATCGTTTCCTTTGCAAACACAATTCTATCTTGCTGTTGCAACATATCTACAATTGTTTTTACCTCCTGGTTTATTCCTTTTACAATTAAACTATCTGCCGAAAAATCATACAACAAATTGCGAAATAGCTGATACAATTCCATGGTATAACTCCATAAATAAAAAAAATCTTCTTCGTTATTTATTTCTTGCTTCTGGTTTAAGCTATTTATAAAATTGTCTATAGAATGTATAATAGGCTGTTTTTTTATTCTAAAAACCGTCCATAACCTACCAAGTTGTTTACCAATAATTAGCAATATTCTTAAATAAACTTCTTGATCTAATTCTGTTTCTGCTTCTTCAAATACATTTTTTAAATGCGTTAAACAAAGTGGTAAAATTATTGTAATTTCTTGCTGCTGTTCTAAATAAACGGCAATACTAGGCCAATGATTTTGAGCAACTTTATCTGACAATAACCAATTGACAATTTCTAATTCTTCTTCTGACAAAAAAGAAAATGTTTTTACTATTTCCCAATTAATTTTAAGCATACATCAATTTTTATAAAAAAATAAAGTTCAATTTAACTCTCGTAAAATTGAACTTTTAAATATTATTTTGTCTTATTAAGATTATTTTTTCTGTATTGAAGCATATCCAGAATTTTTTCTTCACTAATGTTTCTTACAAAACTATTGTTGTAAACATATTCTAGCTTTTCGGCTATATTAATACTTGCTACATTATTTTTTTCTACATTATAAATCAAATAATCTACAGGAATATTGTTGAAAACAAATTGCTCTAACGCCTTAATAATTTCTACACCATACCCTTTTCCACTCGCGCTTTCTTTTAACCAAATTCCCAACGAAATAGATTCGTTGCAAATATCATGAATACCACAACAACCAATAAACTCGCCAGTATTAATATCTGTAGCAATTAAAGTAATATCTTTTTCTAGCTTTAATTGATTTAAACTATAATCTATAAAACCTTGTGTATCTTCCAATTTATGAGTAGGAATAAAAGGTAAGAATTTAGCAACCTCATCAGTTAGCTCTTTAAAAATATCTTCTTTATAATTTTCGTTTACTATAATAAACTTTAAGCGCTCGCTTGTAAAAGTGATAGAAGTATCTAATTTCATATTATTTATATTAAAATTATTGCCAAACAATAAAAAAGTGTTCAACAATTAAAATACAAAGATAGTTATTATAAAAAAACACTTCCTATAGTTTCATCTTTTTACACCAAAACGTAGAATATCTTTATTTTTTATAAATGAAGTCATCTTTACTTTTTATTTTTGTAGAATTTTTTCAGACCTATAACAATGAAAGTTATGAAGTTCCAAGCCATCCAGCTAGAAAGTGTGGTGTCAAATCTATTGAGTAAAGAACGAAAGCTATCTAACCATTGGTCCTTTCAATAGCATATCTTTCTTTGTATAATTCTCTTCATTATCTTGTCCGTTTCGTTTATTAGGACAAATGTTGACTATTATTTATTTATCATTCAATATCTTTTTAAATCCCTGTTAATCAAGAGGCTGTAGGTTTTGTTGGTTGAGCGACACAAAGTTCTATAATCCTTCTCTATTTTATAAAAGTCTGTAGGCTTCACCATTTTAGGACACCTCTAAATTCGACAAATATGTACGTCTTCAAACTAATTTGGACACTTTCTTGTAGAAAGTAAGATAGTGTTTGATTTATAAAATTAGTATTTTTTGTTGATTATACAATTGTCTTCTTTTGGCAATTGTTTTTTGTTTAATAATGGCTCTTTGCTTGAGTATTTTATCGGATCTTCCAAAATACACATCAGCTGGTGTTAGGTTGTTTAAAGCTTCGTGATATCTGTTATTGTTGTCATTTTCTACAAATTCATTTAAGGCTTGAATTAATTCTTCTGGATGATAAAAATGATTTAGTTTAACCACATTCTTCATTGTTCTGTGATAGCGTTCAATTTTACTTTGAGTCTGTGGATGCATTGGTTTACCATGTATTTGCTTCATTTTTAGATGATCTTTTAAATACATTTTTAGTTCTTTTGAAACATAACAAGGACCATTATCTGGCAGTAACTTTGGCTTCTTTTTTGTTTTTAATCAAGCCTTTTTAATAGCTAAATCAACCGTTCTTTTTACATCTTCAGCCTTCATCGAACTACATAATTCCCAGTGAATAATGTAACGGTTATAATCATCTAAAACTGTACTTAAATAATACCATCCCTATCCAATAATTTTAAAATAAGTAAAATCAGTCTGCCACATTTGATGAACAAATTGTGTTTTATCTTTAAATTCGTTGGAAGCAGCCATCAAAATATGATTTGGAGCAGGAATTAATCCACGTTGCTTTAAGATGCGATATACACTGGATTCCGATAAATAAACCCCTTGTTCATCGGTAATTTTAAAAGCCAATTCTCTTGATGATAATTCGGGATATTCTAAAGCTAATTCAACCACAAGATCTTTTTGAGTTTCTGGAATACTGTTCCATTGTCGATTAGTTACTCTTTGTTTTGGTTTTAATCCTTCAAATCCATTTTCAAGATAACTTTGGTACCATTTGTAAAACGTACTACGTGGACTTGTTAATTTAGCCTGGACATTGAGTTAAGCATAAAGACTTATCTTTGAACTATGAAAAAAATCAGAAAGCCTACGACACAGCATTTAAGCATCAAGCCGTTGAACTGGCTAAGGAAAGAACGAACAAATCAGAATTAGCTCGAGA
>CANQRD010000021.1 GCA_947626185.1 uncultured Flavobacterium sp. | reverse complement strand
GTAAGGTTGTAAGGATTACCAACAGCTAATACCCATTCACCTAACTGAATTTGATCTGAATTACCAAAAGTTAAAAACGGTAGTTTTTCGGTGACATTAATTTTTAGTAATGCTAAGTCCATTTGTTTATCTATACCTATAAGTTGTGCTTTATAGGTTTCGTTGTTATTTAAAGTAACTTCTAGCTCAGCTGCATTGGCTATTACGTGATTGTTGGTTACAATGTATCCATCTTCAGAAATAATGACACCAGAACCTGTACCAATTTGCGTTTGAGTTCCTCCTCTGTATCCGTAAAAAAATTCTAGTAGCGAATTGCTTCTTGTTGTTACATAGCTTAAATTTTTGACGTGAACAACTGCGTTAACTGTATTTTCTGCTGCTTCAGTAAAATCTACTGGACCACCAAGGTTTGTTATGTTTTTTGTAATAGGTTGACTTGTTTCTGATAAAAGAATGGTGTTTTCTGTATTAATGCTATAATAATAATGATAGGCTGTTACAGCTAATCCAGCTGTAATTAAACTAATAAAAAATGTGCTAAATATGTTTTTCATTTTTTCTGAATCATTTTTAATGTCTGTTAGAGTAAAGTTAGAAAAGTAGTAAAAAATATAAAAAGCGTTTAACCAATGGTTAACAGTATAAAAATCAAATGGAATATTTGTAAATTTGACAAAGGATAAATAAGAAGTTATGTTGTTGTTTTTGGAAATATCAAGTTACGGGCAATGATTTTATTATGATTGATAATCGTGATAATTCATTCAATAAATCAGATAAAAATTATATTGCTACCTTGTGTGATAGAAGATCTGGAATTGGTGCCGATGGCTTAATTTTTGATTGAAGAAGATGATAAGTACGATTTTAAAATGGTGTATTACAATGCCGACGGAAAGGAAAGTACCATGTGCGGAAATGGAGGAGGGTGTTTAGTGGCTTTTGCAAAATTATTGGGGATGATTGAGAATAAATGTGTATTTAATGTAATTAATAGTGTGCATAGTGCTACAATAATGGGAGATAATTTTGGGGCTCTTCAGATGATAGATGTAAATCAAATAGAAGAAAAATCAAAAGGAATGTTTCTTAACATAGGGTCTTCGCATTACCTAGAAATTGTTCGAGATTTAGTTTATTTTGATGTTTATAGAAACGGAAAGCGCATTAGAGAAGGTAATGAGTATAAACCAGGTGGCACTAATGTAAACTTTGTGGAGCAGGAAGGGCCTTGCCATTTTAGAGTTCGCACATTTGAATGTTGAGTTGAAGATGAAACTTTGTCTTGTGGAACAGTTGCTACAGCTATGTTTGAATGAGGGAAAACTAACAGTAATAAAATTACTATTTATGTAGAAGGAGGAAATTTAGAAGTAGAGTTTGAAAAAGTAGAAAAATCATATAAAAATGTATGGTTAAAAGGTCCGGTAACATTTGTATTTAAAGGACAAATAAAATAAAGATGATTAGATTAGAAACAGAAGAAATTTATTTGCGTGCATTAGAGCCCGAAGATTTAGAGTTTATTTATTTGATAGAAAATGATTTAAGTCTTTGGGAAGTAAGTAATACTCAAACACCTTATAGTCGTTTTTTAATTAGACAGTATTTAGAAAATGCCTATCAAGATATTTATGAAGCAAAGCAGTTGAGATTGGTTATTTGCGATAAAAAAACTAGTGAAGTTGTAGGATTAATCGATTTGTTTGATTTTGATCCTAAAAATAGCAGAGCAGGAATTGGAATAGTAATTCAAAATACAGATCAACGTCATTTAGGTATTGGAACACAAGCCTTAAAATTAATGATAAAATATGCTAAAGAACATTTACATTTACATCAATTATATGCTAATATTGCGACAGATAATATCGCAAGTATAAAATTGTTTTCTAAGTTTGATTTTCAGGAAATCGGCGTAAAAAAATCTTGGACTAAAGTAGGAAATGAATATAAAGATGAAATAATGTATCAGCTAATATTAAAATAAAAGATGAAATTAAAAAATATTGTAGTTGCACTTTCGGTAGTTGGTGCATTTGTATTTATTGGGTATTTATATACATGGTATCAAAAAGCATTTTCACATAATTTACAAGGATGGAATGAAAATGAATATTTCTATATAAGAGAAGATGATAATTTTACTGATGTCCTAGAAGCTTTAAAGCCATATTTAAAAGATTCAGAAGCTTTTGAAGAAATTGCTGAGCAAAGAAGTTTAAATACTAATTTAATAGCAGGAAGATTTAAGTTAACAAACGGAATGAATAGCTTTAATTTAATTGAAGCATTGCGCAAAAACATTCCAGTAAAACTTACCTTTAATAACCAAGAACGACTTGAAAATCTTGCAGGAAGAATTAGCTCGCAAGTAGAAGCAGATAGTATTGCTATTTTAGAAACATTTTTAGAACCTGAGTTTTTAAAAGAAAACGATCTTACAAAAGAAAATGCCTTAGTGTGTTTTTTACCAGAAACGTACGAGTTTTATTGGACAGTGAGCCCAGTAAAAATGAGAAATAGAATGCATAAAGAATATTTGAAGTTTTGGAACGAAGAAAGACAACAAAAAGCAAAGGCACTAGGTCTTACTCCTGCAGAAGTCTCTATTTTAGCATCAATTGTTCAGAAAGAAACAAGTAAAAATGACGAGAAAGAAAAAGTTGCAGGTGTTTATTTGAATAGACTTAGAATTGGAATGCCATTGCAAGCAGACCCAACCGTGGTGTATGCAAAAAAATTAGTGTCAAACGACTTTGACCAAGTAATTAAAAGAGTTTATTTGAAAGATACTCAAATAAACTCTCCATACAATACTTATCAAAATACAGGATTGCCACCAGGGCCAATTTTTATGCCAGATAAAGTAAGTATTGATGCGGTTTTAAATGCCGAAAAACACGATTATATTTATTTTTGCGCAAGTGTAGATAGAATGGGTTATCATGAGTTTGCAGAAACTTTGGCTCAACATAATCAAAACAGTAGGAAATACAGTAATTGGTTAAACAAATCAGGAATAAAGTAATGATTATGCAGTCAATCCGACTGCTTTTTTTTATTACATTTTATACAATTTAAATAAAGTAGAACTGTAAATCTTTATTAAAAGAGTGTTTAGGGTTATTTTTGGTTTGTTTAATTTATCTTTTATTATTTTTTATTGATTATTTAAAAACTTTGCTATTTTTGATTTATTAAAAAAATATTAAAATTTATGAAAAGTACTTTTTTAGCTCTTTTGTTTTTCAGTATAATTACCAATATGTTCGGTCAATGTATTCCAACAAAGGAAATTAAAATAGGGGGGAGTTATCAAAGTGATTCATTCATTGATTATTGTCCGTATTATAACTATATGGTAGATGCGGAAAAACAAACTACCGGCTATCATTATCTTAGCAGACCAATTGATTTAGTGCCTGCTAATTTTGAAAAAGTAAAAGAAAATTTAGAAAATAATTTAATTAAGAAAGTTGGTAAGGACTTAGTTGATCATCTAAAGTTTAGAGGGGTAAGTATAAGTGCTTACGATAGTATTCGTAAATTTGAATCTCGTTATCCGGTAGTTGATATGAGTAGATGTTTTACAAAATATTTTTTTTATTATGATTTTATACCTGCAGAAGGAGTTAGTTTTTGTCTGGGAATTGCCTTAAATGATAATTTACAAATTATTTCTAATCTGCCTTTGCCAGAAACTGAAGAAAAACTAGCGATTGATTATTCTATGGATGTTTGTAAAATATTGGAAATCGCCAAAGAAACTGGAACGAAAATAGAACCAATTGATTTTATTACTTTTGAATTCGATTTTGATAAAAAAGAGTTTTTTTGGGTAGTTAGACAAAAAATCATCAATCCGAAAAAAGGGTTAAATGAATATAATCAAATTTTGATAGAAGCAAGAGATCCCAGTCAGGTTGTATCTTATAGACAAACTGTATATATAGAATAATGCATATAAAGAATGAAAGTTGGAAGAAGGTTTTGCAACAAGAGTTTTCGAAATCTTATTTTCAGAAATTAATGAGTTTTGTTGACGAGGAATACCAACATAAAATTATTTACCCAAAACAGGAAGTGGTATTTAATTGTTTTGAGTCGGTTGATTTTGAATCGGTAAAAGTAGTTGTTCTGGGGCAAGATCCTTATCATGGAGCGTTTCAGGCAAATGGATTAGCTTTTTCTGTTCAGCAAGGTGTAAAGTTACCTCCAAGTTTAAAGAATATCTTCAAAGAATTAGAAGATGACATACAAGTTAGAAATGTGGTAAATGGCGATTTATCTTATTGGGCGCAACAAGGTGTTTTATTGTTAAATGCAACACTTACAGTTGAAGAAGGTAAAGCTGGCTCACATCAGAAAAAAGGCTGGGAAGAATTTACTGATGCTGTTATTGAGTTATTATCAACCAAAAGAAAAGATTTGGTTTTTGTTTTATGGGGTAGCTACGCCCAGAAAAAAGGAAAAATAATTGATAAAAATAAACATTTAGTTATTGAAACAGCTCATCCATCACCACTATCTGTTTATCGTGGTTTTTATGGTAGTAAGCCATTTTCTACGATTAATAAGTTTTTATTAGAGAAAAATATGACACCAATTGATTGGAAAGTATAAAAAAAGCGTCAAGTTTATCTTGACGCTTTTTCCTTTTATATTGCTTTTGTTTTTTCTCTTAACC
Organism: uncultured Flavobacterium sp.; assembly: GCA_947626185.1. Lineage (GTDB taxonomy): Bacteria > Bacteroidota > Bacteroidia > Flavobacteriales > Flavobacteriaceae > Flavobacterium. The sequence goes on along the minus strand of CANQRD010000021.1, from coordinate 21,694 downwards.
AACTAGCTTCTTCGTTTGATAATAAATTTTTTAAGCTATTGAACACCCATTCGTTATAGTTGTTTAACCAGTCGATATGTACTTGGTCTAGCCATTTTTTATCTACTAAATCTGTTGCAATGTAGCAAATTGTAAGTGTTTCAAAATCCATAAAACCTCCAAACTGATTAGTCTCTAAATCTTTTGCTAATACTAAGTTCTCAATTCTTATACCATGAGTACCTTCTCTGTACAAACCTGGCTCAATAGAAGTAATCATTCCTTTTTCGATTGGGATGTCTGTAGCCGTTTGATTAAATACTTGTGGACCTTCATGTACGTTTAAGAAAAATCCTACTCCGTGTCCAGTGCCATGTCCGTAGTTTCTCAATGTAGCCCAAATTGGTCGTCTTGTAATAGCATCAATTTGGTATCCTCTTGTTCCTTTAGTATAAATAGCCATTGAGCCTTCAATCATTCCTTTTAGAACAATTGTATAGTCATCTTTTTCTAATTGAGTAGGTGTGCCAAGTGCAATTACACGCGTAATGTCTGTTGTACCCGTTTCGTACTGTCCACCTGAATCAACCAATAATAAACCTTCTGTTTCTAATTTATAATTGCTTTTTTCTTCAGCTTTATAGTGAGGTAAAGCACCGTGATCTTTGTAACCAGCAATAGTATCAAAACTAATGTCTTTAAACCCTGGTTGCTCCGCTCTCAAACCTTGCAAATGATCGGCAATGTTCATTTCAGTTAATGTTCCGCTAGCTACATTTTCTTCTACCCATTTAAAAAACTTAGTTAATGCAACTCCGTCATTTATCATTGCTTGTCTTTCATGTGCAATTTCAACTTCGTTTTTAATTGTTTTAAGCATTGTAGAAGGGTTGATATCTTCCTTAATCGTTACTCCATTAGGAATACTATCATAAGTTGCAAAACAAGTTCTCTTTGGGTCAATTAGAATAGTTGCTCCCTTAGGTAACTGAGTAACTACTGTTTTTAAACTATTATACTCAGTAATTTCAACACCATAAGAAGCTAATTCAGTAATAGTTTCTTCTTTTAATTTCGATTGCTCGATGAATAAAATTGCTTTATTATGATCTACATAAACAAAACTTAAAACAACTGGATTGCAAGGAACATCTGTTCCTCTTATGTTCAAAAGCCATGCAATATCATCTAACGATGAAATTAAGTGACATGTAGCTCTTTTTTGTTGTAAAATAGTTCTTACTTTAGCAATTTTATCTGAAGTGCTTTCACCAGTAATTGAAGTTGGTAAAGTATACGCAATTTCTTTAGGTAATGATGGTCTGTTATGCCAAACAGGACTTAACAAATCAGCATGACCATTGATAGAAAAACCAATTGAGCTTAAAGTTGTGTTTATTGTATTAGCCACTGCAAGCGATGCTAAATTTCCATCAAAAGCTACTGCGCCTCCTTGTGGAAATTGATCGGCAATCCAAGTTACATATTCAGGAGCGTGTTGAACTTTTAGTTTTACTAATTCAAAACCGCTATTTTCTAATTGTTCTGTTGCTTGTACAAAATAACGAGAGTCTGTCCAAAGACCTGCGAAATTTTGGGTAATAACTAAAGTACCCGCAGAACCAGTAAAGCCAGATGTCCAAGCTATACATTTATAAAAATCAGGAAGGTATTCACTGATATGAGGATCTGAAGATGGTATGATATATGCATCTATAGCTTGCTCTTTCATCAGAGACCGAATTGCAACAAGTTTTTCTTTATGTGTCATTATAGATATTTTACGAATAGTTAAAGGTACAAAATAGGTTTTTTAGAAAATAGTTATCTTATTTAAAAAGTAATAATTAACATTTTTTTAGATTACAACTAAAAAACACCAACTTTAATTAATTTTTTTGAGATTACTAGGCTTTTTACCTCTGTGTTTCCAACGCTTATGTGTCCAAAAATAATATTCAGGAGCTTCGTGTAATTGTTTTTCTACTTGCTTTAAAAATCTATTGGTAAGTTCATAGTTAGGAATTTCTTTTACATTTTCCTTTTCTTCTAAAAGAGGAACAAAAGTAGCTTGATAAAAACCTCTTTTTACATATTCTACCTTTAAGTACATTGGTGTCATTCCAAATTTTTTACAGAGCGCTTCACCGCCTGTAAAAACTGGTACTTCAATTCCCATAAAATTTTGCCAATAGTTTGCATCAGAAATCATAGGTGACTGATCGCTTATAAAAGCGTAAATACCGTGATTTTTATCCATTTCATTTTTTCGAATTACTCGAATTGTTTCTCGCATCTCTACTAGTTTGGTATTGAAACGTGAGCGAATTCTTTTAAATAAATCGTCAAAATACGGATTGTTTAATTTCTTGTACACGGCATAACCCTGAAAATCTACAAATTTGTCTAGAATAATCATCCATTCCCAATTGGCATAGTGCGAACAAAATAGCATAATACTTTTTCCTTGCTGATCAATTTCAAGTACTGTTTCTAGATTGGTAAATTGATAACGTTCTTTTAAATCTTTTTCAGAAATCGTAATTGTTTTAATCATTTCAAGAAAAAGATCACATAAATGGCGATAAAATTTTATTTCAATTTGAGAAACCTCTTCGTTAGAAAGATGAGGTAAAGAAAGTTGTATATTTTCCTTTACCGTTTTTCTTCTGTAACGAACAATGTAATAAAGTAAAACGAAAAAGCAATCGGATACAAAATAAAATACAGGAAACGGTAATTTAGAAATTAGCCATAAAATAGGATAAGCTATATAGTAGACAAAAAGTTTCATTATTTAATCTTAATTTAAGAACAAAGATACTTGATTTAGATTATTTTTATCCTCAAAACAATTATAGAATTATCTTAAATATAGAATCATGGATATTGCACCAGTAGTTTTACTGATTATTTTAGTAACAGGTTTTATTACTTACAGAGGATTAAACGATTCCTCTTTTTTCTCAAAGTACAATTTTGATTTAGACAAAGTTAGAAGAGGAGAAGTACATCGAATAGTCACTTCTGGTTTTTTACATGTAGATTGGATGCATTATGCCTTCAACATGTTTTCATTATACATGTTTTCATCTATCGTTGTTACTCTGACTGGATCTGTTTTTTTTATAATAGTTTACTTACTTAGTATTGCAATTGGAAATATACTTACTTATCAATTGTATATCAAACAAAGTCAATATTATGCTGTTGGAGCATCTGGCGGAGTTACCGGTATTATTTATGCGGCAATATTATTATATCCTGACTTAAAGCTTTATTTATTTTTTATTCCAATAGGTATAAAGGGCTATATTTTTGCTATTCTGTATTTAGTATATAGCATATATGGTATGAAGCGAAATTTAGGCAACATAGGACATTCTGCTCATTTTGGTGGAGCAATCGGTGGTTTAGCTTTAGTTTTAATACGATATCCACAGTTGTTAAATTCACAAAAAGAACTAGTGGTATTATTACTAATACCAATTGCTGTTCTTGCTTATTTAGTAAAAACAAAACGAATTTAGGTCGATAAATTTAGAAGCATTAATTATTACAATGCTCCAGTAAAGAAAAATTAAATTGCCTTAAAAATGATTTAGGTGCATTATTTAGCCTTTTTCTTTGGCTAGGAGATAGATAAAAATTATTTATTACCCAAGATGAAGTGTCAAATAACATTGATTTTAGCTCTTGCTGTAATTCATTCGGCGTTAATAATAACATGTCTTCTTGCTTTTGTTGAATTCCTTTTTGATTTAGAGTTGTTTTTTTCAAAATTAAGGTGGTTTTTAATGGGGGATATTAGTATAAAATTACAAAATAAATCAATATAAGAATACTTTTTGTGATATGTTTTTTTATTTATTACTAAATTGTTACTGATTTGATTAAAAAGTATTGGTTACTTACTTAAGCGCTGTCTAATATTTACTATATTTTCAGAAGAAATTGAGAGTGTTTTTTTGTTTCAAAGAGTTAAAAACAACGATTCATATAAAAAAAAATCACTTTCGGTTATTGATTATTCTAATTGTGTAAACTACTTTTTACATTTGTTTTATAAAATATACGAAAAATGGGAAAACAAGCTAAAGAAGAATCATTATTTGTAAGACATTACCGAATAATTGTAATTCCTCTTGTTTATTTACTGTATTTATTTTCACATTTTTTACTTAATCCTTATGATCCGGATTGGTATGACACAATAGATTTCGATGAATGGTGGAGATCTACGTTGATGATTTTAATATATTGTACAATAATTAGTGAAATTAGTTTGCGATTAAGTAGCATTTTAAACAGATGGTTGCCTTGGAATTCGCATGCAATAAGCAGAGTTGTTATTCAATTTTTTTTACTAATCTTTTTTATTTTTATAACCTATTTATTATTAAATCTAGGTTATATATATTGTTCTCCTACTTTAAATAGTACATTAGATATAGAGTCTAAAGTTGATGTTTGGCAATCATTGTTAATTAGTATAAATACAGGAATTTTTATAAGTGTAATTCATACTGGGTATTTTTTAATAAAAAACTGGAAAAATTCTATGATGGATGCGGCAGAATTAAAATTGAAAGCCGAACAGTTAGAACGAATTGCTAGTCAAGCAGAATTAGAAGTTTTGAAAATGCAATTGGATCCTCATTTTTTGTTTAATAATTTAAGTACTTTATCAGAACTAGTTGTAGAAGATCAAAAAATAGCAGTAAAGTTTATTGATCATCTAGCATTGGTTTATCGATATATGTTATCAAATGTTCGTAAGAACACAATTAAGCTAGAAGAAGAAATACGCTTTGTGCAATCTTATTATTATTTAATAAAAGAGCGAATGGGAGGTAAAGTAGATTTGGTAATAGATGTGCCTGAAGAAATTCAAACTAACTATTTAATAGCACCAATTGCTCTGCAACTTTTAGTAGAAAATGCAGTAAAGCACAATTCTGCTTCTAAAGAAAATCCTCTTCATATAAATATAGAAATAATGGATAACTATGTAGTTGTTAGAAATAATCATCAAAAATTACTTGTAGATATTCCTTCGTCAAAAGTTGGTTTAAGTAATATTGTTGATCGCTATAGATTGTTGAGTAAAAAAGAAGTGATTGTAGAATTTGATAATGAAATTTTTGAAGTAAAATTGCCTTTATTAACTAAGGATAAAAAGAAAAAATAGCAGATAATTATGAATTTACTTATTGTAGAAGATGAAGAAAGAAATGCAAATAAGCTAGTGCGCTTGTTGCAGGAAATAGCACCAAATTCAACGATAATTGGTGTAATTGAAAGTATAAGCGAGTGTGTGCAATGGCTGAATAATAATACAGCACCCGATCTTATTTTTATGGATGTAAGATTGGAGGATGGGTTGTGCTTTAAAATATTTGAACAAGTAGATATAACTACTCCTGTTATTTTTACTACATCATATGATGAATATGCGCTTAAAGCATTTAAAGTAAATAGTTTAGATTATTTAATGAAGCCCATTCAAGAAGAAGATCTTCGCAAAGCTTTGATAAAGTACAAAAAAATTTATAATAATGCATTAAATGACTCTATAAAAAATATCTTAGTAGATATACACAAGAAAGAAAGCGCATTTCGATCTCGATTTTTAATTCCTTATAAAGATGGGTTTAAAACCATTAAAGTAGACGAGTTAGACTTTATTTATTCAGAGCAAAAAATAACTCACCTTGTTTTGAAAGATAAAAGTGAATTTATTGTTTCGCAAACGATGGAAGAGCTTGAGGAAGAATTAAATCCGTCTGTTTTTTTTAGAGCAAATAGACAACATATTGTAAATGTAGATAGTATTAGTTCTATCCATAATTATTATAATGGAAAATTAAAAATAACATTAGAGCGAGCGCCAAAGCGAGAGTTAATAGTAAGTAGAGAAAAGGCACCAAACTTTAAAAATTGGCTAAATTCTTAAATTATAAAAATCAAGACGACTAAATTGTTTGAAAATGAAAAATAAGAGTTTAGCTAGGTTGTCTTTAGCTTCTTAAATTCTTCCCACTGACTTTTACAGTTTAAACTTAATAAATCTACACAGTTTAAATATTCAATTTTACCATGTATATAATAATGTGTAATTATCTCTTGTATGGCTATAAAATCGCTCTCTTTTTTACGCTGAAATTGTATTTTTAAATTTTCACCGTTTAGCAAGCGAATCTTTAAAAAATTATTTATACCTTGACATAAACTATTTTCATAATCAAAGTCTAAATAATATTTAAAATAACCATTTCCCTTACAATCAAAAGCTTCAATCGTTATAAATTGTATTTCATTTAGTAGAATAATTTGATCGTTAACGATAATTTTTTCTTTTTCGAAAATTAGTTTCCCTGTAAAAACACCTTTCAATTGTTGAAATTCATTGATTCCTTGAAGTTTTAATACACTACCAATTAAATAGAGCAGTAATGCAATAATTATAAGCATTACTTTAAAAACATCTAATTGCTCTTTATAAAGATGACTAACTAAAGCCAAAATACCAAAAAACAATATAATTGTACTATTAATAATAATTGTTCTTGTACATGTAAATTGCTTTTGGAAAATATTAAACACTTTCAAAACTAATAAACAGGATCAAAAGTTTCATGAATAACCCCCGAACTATGGTCATATTGTGCACCTGTAACAGAAGAAAGCACATTTACTTCATCTCTGATTTTTAACACACCAAGTAAAGCAAAAACAATTGCCTCTTTAAAGTTTACAATTAATGCATTAGGAACTTCAAATTTATAATTTGTTGCGTAAAATGACATTCGCTCTAATAAATAAGTATTAAAAGCACCACCGCCTGTAACCAAAATTGTAGCTTGATCTCTTATTTTGATTCCAGCAGCAATTTGCATTGCAATATGTTCGGTAAGTGTTGCTAAATAATCTTCAACTGATAATGAATAGGATGAAATAGCAGGATTCAGTTCGCTCATTACAAATTCAATTCCCAATGATTTTGGAGGCAATTGCTTATAAAATTCAATATTATTTAATGCGGTTAATAAACTTTCATTTACTTTTCCACTTCTAGCAAGTTCTCCGCCATTATCATATTTAAGTTCCAGTTTATTTGCTTGTGCATTTAGTAGAACATTTACAGGACAAATATCATAAGCAATTCTAAAACCGAGATTATTTTCATAAGAAACATTAGCAAAGCCACCTAAATTTAAACAGGCATTATAATTTTCAAACAGTAATCTATCGCCGATTGGAACCAAAGGAGCTCCTTGGCCGCCCAATAAAACATCCTGAACCCTAAAATCGCAAACCACTTTTGTATTAATAATATCTGCCAAAATTGATCGATTACCAATTTGATAAGTGTATCCTAAGTCAGGTCTATGAAGAATAGTGTGTCCATGAGAGCAAACTAAATCAAGATGATGAATATTGTTTTTTTGAATAAAATGGTTAATTATTTCTCCTAAAAAGATAGTGTATTCTTTATCTATTTCTTCTATTTCTTCTCGATTAGAATGAATTGCTTCTTTTAGACTTGTAACCCATTGATTGGAATACGGAATTGTTTCTGCAACGATAATATCAAAAGTCCAATGGTTTTCTTTATAGTTGAAGGTAATATATGCCAAGTCAACTCCGTCTAAGGAAGTTCCAGACATTACGCCAATTACATTATATTGATTATGTATCATAAGGTTAAATTTAAGCATTGTTATTGAATATTCCATAATATTCCTATATATTTGGGCACTATATTTTAAAATAGATTACAACAAAAAAACTACATAGAATGGATTTTAAATTAACAGAAGAGCAGTTAATGATTCAACAAGCTGCACGTGACTTTGCTCAAACAGAATTATTACCAGGTGTAATCGAAAGAGATGAACATTCAATTTTTCCAACAGAGCAGGTAAAAAAACTAGGAGAGTTAGGATTTTTGGGAATGATGGTTGATCCAAAATATGGAGGTAGCGGATTAGACAGTGTGTCTTATGTATTAGCGATGGAAGAAATTGCTAAAGTTGATGCATCAGCTGCAGTTGTAATGTCTGTTAATAACTCATTAGTTTGTGCTGGTTTAGAAAAATATGCTAGTGAAGAGCAAAAAATAAAATATTTAACGCCACTTGCTTCAGGAGAAGTTATTGGTGCGTTTTGTTTATCTGAGCCAGAAGCTGGTTCTGATGCTACTTCCCAAAAAACTACTGCGGTAGATATGGGAGATTACTATTTATTAAATGGTACAAAAAACTGGATTACAAATGGTAGTACAGCTTCTTACTATATCGTAATTGCACAAACTCATCCGGAAAAAAAACATAAAGGGATTAATGCTTTTATCGTTGAAAAAGGATGGGAAGGATTTGAAATTGGTGTAAAAGAACAAAAAATGGGTATTAGAGGATCTGATACACATTCGTTAATGTTTACAGATGTAAAAGTACCAAAAGCAAACAGAATTGGTGAAGACGGATTTGGATTTGCTTTTGCAATGAACGTTTTAAACGGAGGAAGAATTGGTATTGCTTCTCAAGCATTAGGTATTGCTCAAGGAGCTTACGAATTATCTTTACAATATGCTAAAGAGCGTAAAGCTTTTGGAACAGAGATTATTAACCACCAAGCAATAGCATTTAAAATTGCAGATATGGCTACTTCTATTTCTGCAGCAAGAATGTTATGTTTTAAAGCAGCTGCTGAAAAAGATGCTGGACAAGATATTTCTATTTCTGGTGCAATGGCAAAATTATTTGCTTCAAAAACTGCTATGGATACAACAATTGAGGCAGTTCAAATTCATGGAGGAAATGGATATGTAAGAGAATATCACGTGGAGCGTATGATGAGAGATGCTAAAATTACACAGATTTATGAAGGGACTTCAGAAATCCAAAAAATTGTAATTTCTAGAGGAGTTGCTAAAGAATAGTAATTCAAATAATTATATATAAAAAAGCGATCTAATTAGATCGCTTTTTTTATGATTTTAATTTTGCACTTGAATTGTAATTGGCAATGTAAATTGCGAACGCACAGTATGACGATCTTGCTTAGCAGGTTTCCATTTTGGCATCGATTTTAAAACTCTAATAGCTTCTTTACCTGCGCCATAACCAGGATCTCGTAAAACTCTAATATCTGTTAAGCTACCATCTTTTTCAACTACGAAAGATAAAATAACTTGAACTTTATTCGATTTTGGAATTTCTATCATTCTAAATTTAGAAATAAAATTTTTGCTAAATGAAGACATTCCTTCAAAAGGTTCGGCTGGTTCTGCAGTAATATGGAAAATCTTGTTTTTATCTTCTTCAATTACGGTTTCGCCTGTTCCTCCTGGTGTATATCCATTGTTTTTGGTAATTAAAATTTCCCCATCTTCGTAACTTCCTTTTATGTTGTCTTTACCAGGATCAGCATCTATAAACATATCTTGTTTAGCAATATCAATATCTGCCTTACTACTTTCTACCACTTCCATTAGAGTAAATTTATAGGTGTCTTTTACAGAAAGTGGTGCGCTATTTTCTATTGTTTTTGGTTCTTCAATAATTGGCTTAATTTCTTCTTCTACCTTTAAATCTTTAAGCTCAATTTTTGTGTCGAAATCCATAGTGCAAGAAATAATTTCACCTCTAACAATTTTTCCACTGTCGTCGTCAAAGTAATTAGATAATACTGTTGGTGCAATAAATAAACAAGCAAATAAGGTTAATCCACTAAAAAATGCTTTAACCGTTGTTTTTGAGTTTTCCAATCGAAGCTTATAAGCACCGTATTCTTTATTTCTACCTTCAAAAATAATGTCAACCCAATCTTTTTTAAATAAATCATTCTTCGCCATACTAATTTCTTTTTAAATGATTAAACCTTAAGACTGTAAACCTTATTCTCTACAGTCTATCTAAATACCAGCATGGTAATTAATTTATTTTATTTAAATTAAGTAAAATAAATTAATATAGCAAGTAAAGTGTTTTTTTAGTTAATTAATTGGTGTGTTTGTTTGTTTGTTTGTTTGTTTTTGTTATTGAATGTTTGTTTTGTTTTTAGGATTGTTTACATGATTACTCTATGCTTATTATTAATAATTGCTACAACATTTTGTACATTTGTTTGGTAATTTCTAATGAACTTGAAATGAAACCATCAAAGTCTATTAAATTAAAACTACTCTTTTTATATATTTTCTTGTTAGGAGCTGTAGTGTATTCGGGCTCTTATATTTATAAGGAAGCTAAAAAATTTACGCTACCAGAAGAGCAAGTGGTAAAGGAAAATAATAAAATATTTTTAGTAAGTAGTACACTAAATAATTTGTATTCGTCTGAAATTTATAGTAGAAATGCTATTCTTACAGGGAATAAAAAAGATATTGATGCTTATTTTACGCATTTGGACAGTTTGGTAAATCAAATAGAACAGATAAAGCTAACTACTTCAGATAAAACGATAGAGGATAAATTAGTGTTGGTTCAGTCTTTAATCAACAAGAAAAAAGTAAGTTTTAGAAATATAATAAAAACTAGAAAAGAAATTGCCGATAGCAGTAATTATAGTGGCGCTATTGATCAGATTTACAATATAAGAAATGAAATCGAAAAAAAAATAGAGCCTATAATTATTCAATCAAAAGAAAAACAAAAGCGCAGCGCTTGGGCACGTTTATTTAAAGGAGATCATACTGATACAATTACAACAACGATAAATTATCCAAGTCTAACCGATTCGTTGATTAGCGCGATGGAAAATATCATTATCAACGAACAACAAAAGGTAAATCAGCAACAAGCAAAATTACTAAAGCAAGAGCAATCACTTATTTTAGAAAATAAGAATATTACTAATGAGCTTCGCAATATTTTAGAAAATATTGAAGCCAATTTACTTGCCTTATCCTATCAAAATATCAACGAATCTAAAGCGAGAATTAGTACAGCATCTACCAATATTGCTTACATTGGAGCTACGGCACTTATTGTCATTATTATTCTAGGTTGGATTATTATTAATGATATTAATCAAACACAAGAATATAGAAAGAAATTAGAGCAACTAAACAAAGAAAGAGAAGTTTTATTGAGAAGTAAAACTATGTTATTTGCAACGGTTACGCATGATTTACAAACTCCTTTAGGAAGTTTGATAGGTTTTTCTGATTTACTTGCCAATACTTCATTAGACGAAAAACAACAAAAATATATCAAGAATATACAAAGCTCTACTCAATATATATCAAAGTTAATAAATGATTTAACTGATTTTTCTAAATTAGAAAATAATAAAATCAGTATTCAAGAAAAAGCGTTTAATCCGAAAGAATTAATAGACAGTATAATTGCACCATTATTGCCAATTGCAGAAAGTAAGAAAATTAAATTAAAAACGACGATTGACCCGGAATTGGACAATACTTTTATTTCCGATCCTTATCGATTAAAACAAATAATAACCAATCTTACTACTAATGCCATAAAATTTACACAACAAGGCGGTGTGTTTATTGAAGCTGTTTTATTAGAAAATCAACTGCACTTAAAAGTAATAGATACCGGTATTGGTATTGAACAAAGTCAAATAGATAATATTTTTAAAGAATTTAGCCAAGCTAACGAAGATATTGAGAAACGTTTTGGAGGTACTGGTTTAGGATTAAACATTTCTAAGCGATTGATTACTTTGCTAAACGGAACAATTATGGTAGATAGCGTAATTGGAGAAGGCTCTATTTTTACTATTGTTCTTCCAATTGAAAAAGCAGATATATCAATTAGTACTACTATCGGATTAGAACATTATAAAGATGTATTTACGGTTTTATCTTCCAACAAGATTATTGTTGTAGATGATGATAAAATACAATTACAATTAATGGACGAATTATTGTCGCCAATTTTTAAAGAGGTTATTACTCTTAATGATTCTACAGAGATTGAAAATATTTTGGAACAAGATTCTTTTGATTTGATTTTGAGCGATATTCAAATGCCTAAAAAAGACGGATTCGAAATGATTAAATCGCTGAAAAACAATGAGCTGTTTAATAACATTCCTGTTATTGCTTTATCTGGAAAAAGAGATTTAACGATTGAAGATTTTACCTCGGCAGGATTTGCTTCTGCTCATCAAAAACCAATTCAATTACAAGAATTATTATTGTTAATCACGCAAATTCTTCACCCAAATTACGAAATAGTTGATGATGTTGTAAAACCAAAATTAACTATAAATACAGATCAGTTATATAATATTGAGCAATTGATGCAGTTTATTGGAGATGATAAAAATTCAGTAAAGAAATTTGTTGTCATATTTGTCGATAGTACAACAGAGAATTTGTTAGATTTAAATTATGCAAAAGATGATTTTGATCTAAAATCGATGGCCAATATTGCACATAAAATGTTGCCTATGTTTAGGCAATTGCAAATCAATCATATTATTCCCTATTTAGAAGAATTAGAAGATCAATCTATTCAATTTGAATCACAAGAAGAATTGAATCAATATTATGAAACTTTAGCAACTACTATTAAAGAAGTATTAGCTGATTTACAAAAAAAATATTTATAGATAATTGATAGTAAAATTGTATATTTATTTAATATTTTGAATCAAATCAAAGAATTTATTATATAATAAGTTTATCAAAATTATCTAAATGAACAAACTCTCAATATTAATATTTTTTCTTTTTATTTCAATTTTTGCGTTTGCTCAATCAGCAGATGAATTAAATCAAACATCTAAGGAATTAATTGAAGAAAGAAAATTTGAAAAAGCGCTTCCTCTAGTGAAAAAAGCTGCTGAATTGGGAAATCCAGAAGCTCAATATAACTATGGAATCTTTTTACAAGAAGGAATTGAAATTCAAAAAAATGAGCAAGAAGCTATTAAATGGTATTTAAAATCATCTGACAACGGATTTAATGACGGTCATTATGTTATGATGATGGCGTATGGAAATGGTCAAGGAATTGAACAAAACTCTGAGAAAGCTTTTGAATACGCTTTGAAATGTGCAAATAATAATGATGTAACTTGTATATGGAATGTTGTGAATTGTTACCTAACTGGAAATGGAGTAAAAGCAGATATATCAAAATTTAAAGAATGGATTATTAGATTAGCAAAACTTTCAAACCCTGAGAGTCTTACTCAAAGCGGAGATATTGCATCTGCAAGATTGGAAATAGCTAATTTTTATAAAAGAGGAGAATATTTCGAAAAAGATATTTATCAAAGTTATTTATGGTATTTAATATACAATGAAAATAAAGTGGACTTTAGTGTTTTAAAACAAAAAGAGGTAATTAAAGACATAAAAGAACTTGAAAAAAACTTAACGAAAACACAAATCACTAATGCTCAAAAAGATGCTGAAATTCTTTTAGGCAGAAAACTAAATAATATAGGCGAACTTTATAAAAATTCATTGTAAATACAAACTTTTACTTTTAAACAATAATGGCTACTTTATTAAATGCAGATTGGGTTATTTACGTTGAAGTAATTTACTTCGTGTTTATTATTTTGGTAGCCTTGCGGATTATTTATGATACTAATTCAATATCTAAAACCTTAGCTTACTTACTTCTTATTTTGTTTATCCCATTTTTTGGGGTGTTTTTTTATTTTTCTTTTGGTATTAATTATAGAAAAAGGAAAATGTATTCAAAAAAACTAAAAGCGAACGATAAATATAACGAAGATTTGCTTTATAGAATTAAGGCGGAAGAAACTATTGTCACTCATGATTTGACTAAACATTCGGTTTTGATGCATAATCAATCTTTAGTAGAAATGTTAGCTAATACAAAGACAGAAGAATGTCCACTTTTTCTACAAAACGATGCTGAGATACTAGAAAACGGAGAAACTTTTTTCCTGCGATTATTACACGATTTAAAAAGCGCTAAAAAACATATTCATATTGAGTATTATATTTTCGAAAACGATTCAATTGGTAAAGAAATTGAATCAATTTTAATTCAAAAAGTTAAAGAAGGCGTAGAGGTAAGATTTATTTATGATGATTTTGGATCTGCTTCAATCCGAAAAAATATTGTGCGAAATCTCAAAAAAAATGGTGTAGAGGCATATCCCTTTAATAAAATAATTCTTCTAGCTTTTGCCAATCGTGTAAATTATAGAAATCACCGAAAAATAGTGGTAATAGACGGGAAGATTGGTTACACTGGCGGAATAAATATTTCTGATCGATACGATAATCGCCAGAAAAATAATAATGATTTTTTCTGGAGAGATACGCATTTGAGAATAGAAGGAACGGCTGTTTATGGTTTGCAATATGTTTTTTTAGCCGATTGGAATTTTTGTAGTAAACAATCAGTTAGTTTTACAAGTGATTACTTTCCTAAAGTAGTTACTATGCCAAAGAATAGTATTCCTATTCAGATTGTACCTTCCGGTCCAGATTCTGACGTTCCTATTATTTTATACAGCGTTCTAAAGATGATTCAGTTAGCTGATAAGGAAGTACTCATAACTACACCTTATTATATTCCTGACGATTCATTGCAATTAACAATAAAAATGGCTGTTTTGAGTGGTAAAAAAGTAAAATTATTATTGCCAGGAATAACAGATTCTAATTTGGTAAAATGGGCTTCAGAGTCATATTTTCAAGAATTGTTGGAGGTAGGAGTGGAAATTTACTTGTATAAAAAAGGATTTATTCACGCTAAAACAATTGTGACAGATACGGGAGTAAGTTCAATAGGTACATGTAATTTAGATCATCGTAGTTTTGATCTAAATTTTGAAGTTAATGCAATTCTCTATGATGAAGAATTTGCCGATAAGATGCAACAGATGTTTTACAGAGATTGTAAAGATGCGATAAAACTTGATTTAACGAAGTGGAATAAGCGCTCAAAATGGCAACAATTAAAAAATAGTTTCATTCGTTTATTATCTCCTTTATTATAAAAAGCAATAAAAAAAGGCTGTTGTATTAAACAACAGCCTTTTTTAAAATAATAATTGAATTGTAAGTTCACTTCCTTTTAGAATAATCCGCCAGAACCACCACTTTGTTTTGTATTTGTATCACGCTGTTTTCTTTGTAATGCACGCCCTTTTCCTCCACCAAAAGTGTAAGTTGCTCCAACGTAAACTGCTCTACTTTCCCAAGTAAACTGACCTGTACTAGGGTAAGGATATTGAGTAGTAAATTTATAAGCCATTGTGTTGAAGATGTCATTAAACCTAGCACTAATACTCAAAGTGTTTTTTAGCAGTGAATATCTAGCACCAGCGTCAATTTTATACATTTCTTTTGAGTTAGATGTAATACCATCTACACCGCCTCTAAAGAATCCAAATAAATTAAAACGCAAGTTTTTAGTAGCTGTAAAGTTACTGTTTAAACGAGCATTAAAAGCTGCTGCAGAAATAGATCGTTGTACAAAATCCATTTGACCATTGGTGTTTAACATAGAAACGAAACCAGTTTGCTTAATGTTAGAAAAATCAACAGATGGTTGCATGTTCCACCAAGAGTTAACAATAATGTTTGCAGAAACCTCAAAACCATAAGCATTATTTGCTTTATAGTTGTCAAATGTCATTAATAATGCATTCGGATTATCATTTTCTGGATCGTCATAAATTACGTGATTAATTTCATGATTAATTCTTCGGTAATAAATACCTCCAGTAACGCTACTTCTTTTAGCAAACATTCTTGTATAGTTTAACTCAATCGAATTGGTAAATTGTGGTTTTAATTCCGGATTACCAACCATTGTCATTAATGGAGTAGAGAATTGTCTAACAGGGTTTGTTTGCGAAATACTTGGACGATCTACACGTCTGCTATAGCTTAAGTTAAACATATCGTTATCTGTTAATGCATAACCAAAATAAACAGATGGATATAAGGTAATATAATCATCTTTAAAAGTTGATTTACCGTCTAATTTAGAATCTACTTTATAGCTTTCTAAACGCGCTCCAACTTGATAGTTGAATTTACCATATTTTTGACCAAATGTAGCGTAAGCAGAATAAATATCTTGGTCGTATTTATTGTGAATGTTTTGTTGATTGGTTGGAATTAATGGGTTATTCGATCCAAATTGATTATTTGCTCTAGAAATTCTTGCTTCTGCTCCTAATTCTAATTTAGATTTATCATCAATCGGATTTACATAATCTATGTTTATAGTAGTTAAGTCATTTTTATCATCATTCCCGTCTTTATATAGATACGGATTTAAGCTATTACCAATTGTTGTATTGTAATCTCCGTCGTTCTTATTTTTATTCTTATTAAAGTTAGCTTCTATATCTAAAGTATGTCCTTTCTTCTCAAACAAATGTTTGTAAGCTAAATTGTAAGTTGTAAAAGTGTTTTTAGCATTATATTTTGTGTTTTGTGCAATATTATCGAATTCTCCTCTAGGATAAGTTGTTGATAATTCTAAATCCATATCATTTTTGTTTGTACTTTGGTTAGTATAAAATGATAGGGTATTTTTATCGTTGATATAAATATCTACACCAAGCTTATACAAGAAGTTTTTATTGTTGGACAACATATCAATATGTGTAGGTGACTCTAAATCTTCACGAAACATTCTTCCTTGATTAGCAGATTTTCCCTCAGAATAGTTTGCATTTCCGTAGAAATTAAATTTTCCTTTTCTAAAGTTTAAGTTCAATGAATTGTTCGATTTTGTATGTTTTGCAATATTTACACCTGTATCAAAAGAACCGTTAAAACCATCTGCCATATTTTTGTGCAAAGTAATATTTATAATACCAGACATTCCTTCTGGGCTATATTTAGCACTAGGATTGGTAATTAATTCAATCGTTTTTATAGAGGTTGCTGGAATTTGCTTTAGCAACTGCTCAGCAGACATATTTGTTGGTTTTCCGTCAATTAGAATACGCACGTTTTCGTTTCCTCTTAGTGAAATTTTACCGTCCTGATCTACAAAAACAGAAGGAATATTATTCATTATTTCGGATGCAGTTGCTCCTGCTGTTGAAAGATCTTTTCCTACATTGATTACTTTACGATCGATTTTTTGTTCAATAGTAGATTGTTCAGCAATAATATTTACACCTTCTAGCGTTGTTGATTCAGCTTCTAAATAAATAACGTTTAAATCTGTATTTGATGTAGCTTGAATTTCTTTATTATATTTCTTATATCCAATAAATTGAATTTCAATTAAGTAGTTTCCTGATGGTGCGGAGATTGAAAATGAACCATTATCAGATGTCATTCCTCCCGTAATGATTTCGTCCCCTTTTTTTATCGTTACTGTAGAATAGGGTACAGCATCATTCGAAACCTTATCTAAAACACGTCCAGATATTTTAATGTTGCTTTGTGCATAACCTATAAAAATGGTTAGCATTAAAAACAAGAATGTTAGTTTTGTTTTCATTGTTAGTATTTAGTTTATTTACTCCATTAGACTAACTACTTTGTTATTTGTTACAGAATAAACATAAAAAATAATTTTTAGAGAAAATAATATTGATTAATATGTTGGTATATAGTTGTTTGATAAAGAGGTAGACAGGGTTTAAAAGAGGTGATAAAGTAGCTGTTATTAAAGATAAAATAAATTTATATTTCAAAAAACAAGAGAGATGTATTTCATGCAGAATAATTTGTAATTTTAGAAATTAGATCAAAATAATTAATTATATGGAAATGATAAATAATAATATAGCTATTCTTGTAGATGGTGATAATGCTCAGGCAAAATTATTAGAGACAATTTTAGAAGAAGTTTCAAAATATGGAAAAGTAACAATTAGACGTATTTACGGAGATTGGACTACACCACATATGAATAGTTGGAAAGAAATTTTAAACGATTTGTCGTTTTCACCCATTCAGAAGTTTAATTATACAACAGGTAAAAATTCTACCGATAGTTCACTTATTATTGATGCAATGGATATTTTGCATGCCAAAATGGTAGATGGCTTTTGTATTGTATCAAGTGATAGTGATTATACTGGTTTGGCAAAACGAATTCGCGAAGAAGGAATTTTTGTAATGGGAATTGGAGAGAAAAAAACGCCAAATGCTTTTGTACAATCATGTGAAATTTTTACTTACTGTGAAACATTGATGTCAAAAGATAAAAAACAAGAAAAAAATCAGGAAGAAATTGGAAATAGAAAAAATAGTTCAGATGATAATGAAACTAAACAACTGACTAATAAAGAAATAAAAATGTTGGATAAAGCTTTCGAGATGTCGGTTGATGAACAAGTTGAAGCCTATATATCTACGGTAGGTAGTAATTTGAGAAAGTTAAATCCAAGTTTTGATGCTCGTGATTATGGATTTAGAACATTAACGGAGTTATTTAAAAACCTAGAAACCTATGAAGTAATAAATAATAACGTAAGAGGCTTAAATCATCCTTTGGTAAAGAAAGTGTAAGTAATAAACCTATTTTTATTAACTAAAAAGAATTGCAAAAATGATTGGCAATCGTTAAGCATTACAAAAATAAATCTGATCAGTTAATAAAAAAATAGCAAACCAAATTAAAAGGTAGAGCGCTAATTTCTAAACAAAATTAATTAAATTGGCGCCAACAAATTGTTATATATTTGCCAATACACAATAAAAAACTACAATATGAAATTAAACACAGTAGCTTGTATAGTTTTAGCTTCAGCGCTATTTCTATCATGTGGAGATAAAAAACAAACAGAAACAGAACAAGTGACATCAACAGAACAATTTGACTATAGCGTAGATAAATTTGGCGATATTGAAGTATTGAGATATCAAGTGCCAGGTTGGGATGATTTAACATTAAAAGAAAAAGAGCTGGTATATTATTTAAGTCAAGCAGGATATGCTGGTCGAGATATTATTTGGGACCAAAACTACAAGCACAACCTTGCTATTCGTAAAGCATTGGAAAATATTTATGAAAATTATCAAGGTGATAAAGATTCGGAAGACTGGAAAGAATTTGTAGTTTACTTAAAGCGCGTTTGGTTTTCTAATGGTATTCATCATCATTATTCAAATGATAAAATAAAACCAGGGTTTTCTCAAGCATACTTCTCTATTTTGTTAAAAGAAACAAATACAGAGCTAGACAATACTATTGCTAATATTTTATTTAACGATGTTGATAATAAAAAAGTAAACTTAGACCTTGCAAAAGGTTTAGTTAAGGGGTCTGCTGTAAACTTCTATGGAGATGGAATTACTGAAGAAGAGGTAGAAGCTTTTTACAACAATATGAAAAGCCCAGATCCGGCAAGACCTTTATCAACAGGAATAAACTCTAAAGTGGTAAAAGAAAACGGAAAATTGGTAGAAAAAGTTTGGAAAAGCGGTGGAATGTATGGCTCTGCAATTGACCAAATTATTTATTGGTTAGAAAAAGCAGTTACTGTTGCCGAAAATCAAAAACAAGCAGATGCTTTAAAACTATTAATTAAATATTACAAAACTGGAGATTTAAAAACTTGGGACGATTATAACGTTGCTTGGGTTGAAGCTACAGACGGAAATATTGATTACAACAATGGTTTTATCGAAGTATATTCAGATCCATTAGGACATAAAGGTTCATACGAAAGTGTTGTACAAATCAAAGATTTTGATATGTCGAAAAAAATGGAAGTATTGTCTAAAGAAGCACAATGGTTTGAAGACAATTCTCCTTTAATGCCAGAACACAAAAAGAAAAACGTAACAGGTGTTTCTTATAAAACAGTTATTGTTGCTTCAGAATCAGGAGATTCTTCTCCGAGTACACCAATTGGGGTAAACTTGCCAAACGCAGATTGGATTAGAGCAGAACACGGATCAAAATCAATTTCATTAGGAAATATTATTGATTCATATAACCACGCAGGTGGAGCTTCAGGAAAACTAAGAGAGTTTGCACATGATGAAGAAGAAATTCAATTAGAAGAAAAATACGGAGAATTAGCAGATAAATTACACACAGCTCTTCATGAAGTAATAGGGCATGCTTCTGGACAAATTAATCCAGGGGTTGGACAACCAAAAGAGACTTTAAAAAGTTATGCATCAACATTAGAAGAAGGTCGTGCTGATTTAGTTGGTTTATACTATTTGTACAATCCAAAATTACAAGAATTAGGCTTGGTTGAAGATTGGAAGTCACTAGGAAAAGCAGCTTATGACGGATATATCAGAAATGGAATAATGACACAGTTAGTGCGTTTAGAACCAGGAGCTGATATTGAAGAGTCTCATATGAGAAATCGTCAATGGGTAAGTGCTTGGGTTTTTGAAAAAGGTAAAAAAGATAACGTAATTGAAAAAGTCGTTAGAGATGGTAAAACATATTATAATATTTTAGATTACGATAAACTGCACGATTTATTTGGGCAATTATTAAAAGAAACACAGCGCATTAAATCAGAAGGAGATTATAAAGCAGCACAATCTCTTGTAGAAACTTATGGTGTAAAAGTAGACCAAAATCTACATAAAGAAGTATTGGCTCGTAATGCACAATTTAATTCAGCACCATATAGAGGATTTGTAAATCCGTATATTGTTCCTGTAAAAAATGATAAAGGAGAAGTAATTGATTATATAATTGAACAACCAAAATCATTTGATGAGCAAATGTTACGTTACTCAAAAGAATATGGTTTTTTACCAATTGTAAACTAAAAAAGTAAAATACAAAAATACAAAAAAGGTCGTTTCGTTAGATTCTACTTTTTTTTTGTTAGCTTGATAAATGCAATAAAGTCTTGTTAATTAAGCAAAAAAATATAGGTAATTGCGGTATATTTGAAGGTAGTCAAAACTAAATTTAAGGTATAATATGAAAGTAGAAATATGGTCAGACGTAATGTGTCCATTTTGTTACGTTGGTAAAAAGAATTTTGAAAATGCCTTGGCTCAATTGCCTTTTAAAGATAAAATAGATGTAGAATGGAAAAGCTTTCAACTAGATCCTGATTTACCAGAAGAAGGTTTATCAGAATCTGTAGCTACTTACTTAGCCAAACGAAAAGGAATGCCAGAACAACAAATACAAGGCATGATAGAGCATTTGAAAAATGCAGGGCAAGAAGTGGGAATCGATTTTAGACAAGATATTTCAATCCCAGTAAATACATTAAAAGCACATAGATTAAGCCAGTTTGCTAAATCAAAAGGAAAAGGAAATGAAATAGAAGAAGTATTGTTTAAAGCGTATTTTACAGAAGGGAAAAACGTAGGAAACGATGAAGAGCTGTTAGCAATTATTGAAGAAATTGGATTAGATAAAGAAGAAGTGAAACAATTTTTAGCAACAAATGATTTATTGACCGAAGTACAAACCGATATTGCAGAAGCGAGTGCATTGGGTATTACTGGAGTTCCATTTTTTGTAATTGATAGAAAATACGGTATTTCTGGCGCTCAGCCTTCAGATGTTTTTGTAGATGCTATTACACAAGCATTTCAAGAAAGTCAACCAAAGTTTGAAATGAAAGGAAACGACGATGCAAACTTATGTGGTCCTGACGGATGCGAAGTATAAAAAAATCGATTTCAATTATTGTAAAAAAGCCTTGATAACTTTTGTTATCAAGGCTTTTTTGCTTGTTTTAAATGGCAACAAACCTTTATTTAGTTAGTATATTTGAAACTTTAAAAGTAATTTTCAGAATGAAGTTAAAAATTCTACATACTGCCGATTGG